>JAQBPF010000428.1 GCA_028287665.1 Deinococcus sp.
GACCAAGCCGACGCAGCACAGCGTGGCGACCCTGCGGAGCGTGGGCATCAGCCCCGATATCGTGATGGGCCGCAGCAAGGAAAAACTGCCGTCCGACATCACCCGCACAATTGCGCTGTTTACCAGCGTGCGCGAGAACCGGGTGTTTTCCAGCTACGACGTGAACCACGTGTACGAGGTGCCACTGGCCCTGGAAGAACAGGGGTTGGGCAAGGCCGTAGAAGACCTGTTGGGCCTGGAGCGCACCCATCCCAATCTGGGCGTATGGCAAAACGCCGTGCGCGTCATCAAGCATCCCCAGCGCGAGGTCACGATTGCCATTGCGGGCAAATACACCGCCATGCCCGACGCCTACCTCAGCATGCTGGAATCGCTGACCCACGCCGGAATCGCCAACGACGCCCGCGTGAACATCAAGTGGATCAATGCCGAAGAACTGCGCGAGGGTGATCTGGAAGAGCAGTTGGGCGACGCAGACGGCATCCTGGTGCCCGGAGGCTTCGGCATTCGCGGCATTGAGGGCAAGATTCGCGCTGCCGAGTATGCCCGCACCCGTCTGAAGCCCTACCTGGGCATCTGCCTGGGGATGCAGATTGCAGTTATCGAGTACGCCCGCCACGTGGCCGGAATCGAGGGCGCGAACTCGGGCGAATTTGATGAATACGCGCCCCATAAGGTCATCGACCTGATGCCTGAACAGCTGGAAATGGACGGCATGGGCGGCACCATGCGCCTCGGAGACTGGCCCATGCAGCTGAAGGCCGGAACCACCATTGCGGCGCTGTACGGCATTCCCCAGGGCGGCACAGTGCGCGAACGCCACCGCCACCGCTTTGAGGTCAATCCTGCTTATACAGCTCAGTTACAGGCAGCAGGCCTGGACATCAGCGGCGTGACTCCGGGCGTGTCGGGGCGCGGCGCGGGTCTGGTGGAAAGCATCGAGATTCCCGGCCACCCCTTCTTTGTGGCCCTGCAAGCCCATCCCGAATTCAAGAGCCGTCCGATGCGTCCCAGCCCGCCGTTTGCCGGATTCGTGGCCGCCGCATTGGCAGGCAAGGCTGGTGGGCAGGCCGTCGCCAGGCCAGCCAGTGTGCAGGCAGAACCAGTTCAGGAAAACGCCGAAGCCTGAACGGCAGAGGGTGGAGGGGGGGCGGCCTTCAGCTTGAGCTGGGGCTGCCCCTGTCTGTGGGCTGCTGGCGCTGAACGGGAAGGCCCAACTGCTGAAGTGCCGCGTCGAGTTGGGGGTCTAGGTCGGCCACCTCCCCAGCGTTCTCGATCACAAAGCTGGCCTTCTGGCGTTTCTCGGCGGCGGGTGTCTGGCGGGCGTCGCGGGCCATCACTTCTTCACGGGTCAGGCCGCTGCGGGCCATCACGCGGGCCACACGGACCTCCAGCGGCGCGTCTACGACCAGCACAGCGTCCATCCCGACCTCCAGGCCGCCCTCGAACAGGAGCGGCACGTCCTGCACCAGCCAGCGTTCGCCGCGCAGGGTGGCCTCCAGTTCCAACGCCGTCATGCGGGCCCGCACCCGTGGATGAACAATGCTGTTCAGCACCGCCAGCCGGGCGGGATCAGCAAAAGCCGCTGCACCCAACGCAGCACGGTCCAGCACGCCGCCCTGCACTGTGCCCGGAAAGGCCTGATCAATCCTGGCCAGCGTTTCCGGCTCCTGCGTGACCAGTCGGGCCTGTTCGTCGGCGTCCAGCACAGTGAGGCCACGGGCCCGGAGCAGGGCGGCCACCGTACTCTTGCCCGCGCCAATGCTGCCTGTCAGGCCCAACCGGCGGGGGGCAGCAGACGGCGGATCCGCAGAAGGTGGAGTGTGCATGGCCTCAATTAAACCATCTGGCAAAAGAGCACACCTCCGGATTCGGGCGAGCGGGCTGACCTGCTCTGCATGCGCCGATCAAAGCCGCTCTGCGTCTGCAAAGGGGAGACTTGAGCGGGCCAACCCAGATCGGCTCACCCAGTGATCTGATCCCGGCGACCTGTCATAGGGACATGAACGCCTGTGAAAGTTTGTCGGTTGGCGCGTCGTTTGGGTCATTTCTCAACTGGCTGCTGCGTCACAAGGCTGTGCCACAACGAAGGGGTCAGACAGGCGTCACACACGGCGTAGAGACTGCAGGCATGTGGACAACTTACGGCACTGAAAGGGCTGAATTTTGGCGTGCTGACGGGCTCTCACGGGCGTTTCACCCGGTCTGCTGCCGTGATTCTGTATCTTTTGTGCGGTATCATGCCCAAGCATCCCAGCCCAGATCGGGTCTTCTTGCCGCGTTTTACGGCGTAGGCCAGAGCCAGATCACGGAGGTTTTTGAGTGAAACGACGTCCCCTCGGCCTGCTCCTCGCGGCGGCCCTCATCACCGGCGCAGCCGCCCAGACGCCGCCGACGGCTCCTGTTCCTCCTCAACCTGTGGCTCCAGTCAACGCTCCTGCCGCAGTTCCCACTCCCACTCCAGCCGTTCCCGCCACCACCCCTGTTCGTCCTGTACGTCCCCCTGTGGCCAACTACGTGGCCTTGGGCGTGTTTTATTATCAGCAGGGCAAATTCGACGAAGCTTATGTGGCCTTCCGGGCCGCCACCGAAATAGAGCCGAACAACAGTGAAGCGCTGCTGGGGCTGGGGCGCTCGCAGGTCAAACTGCGGCTGTATACGCCTGCTCTCGAAACCCTACGCCGCCTGACGGGTGCCGACAAAGGCAATGTCAGCGGCTATATCGCATTGGCACAGGCCTATCAGCAGCAGTTTATCGGGGCCAGTGACCGCACCACCGTGACGGGCAACTTGGCCGAGGCGCTCAAGGTCCTGACCGACGCCGAAACCGTGACCAACACCCTGACAGGCCCCGACAAAAACCTGAACCTCAGCAAGGTCTGGAATGAGCGCGGCTACGTGTTCAAGTTGCAGGGTGACGGCGGGAAGGCCATCGACGCCTTCAAGCAGGCCAGCACTCTGAATCCCGAAAATGACGTGATTCTGTTCAACCTGGGCGACATGTACTACGCCACGGGCAACCTCACGCAGGCCCTCGACAGCTTGCAGCAGGCCGTGATCGCCAACCCACGTGACGCCTACAACCGCGCCTATTACGCCAAGTTGCTGGCCCTCAGCGGCAACACCACCGCCGCCAAACCCGAAGCCGCGCAGGCTGCACGTCTCTCGCCCACGAATGCTTACGCCGTCGGGCAATACGGCGTCGTCAGCTACCTTTCCAAAGACAGCGCCACCGCCCGCCTGCAACTCAATCAGGCGGTAAAGCTCGATCCCCTGCGCTACCCCGAGTTTTATTACTACCTGGGACGCCTTGACCTCGACGCCGCCGATCTGCGTTCGGCCCGCGCCAACCTGACCCGCGCCGCCGCCCTGGGCAGCACCACGCCCGAATACGCCTACTACCTCGGCCTCAGCTATGAGCGTGGGGCAGGCAGCGTGGCCCCTGACCGCATCAAGGCCCGCGAGAATTACGAACGTGCCCTGAAACTCAGCCCCGGTTATAAGCTGGCGCAGGAAGCCCTGGCCCGCGTGCGCTAAAGCGGTCCCACTCGAGAAGCCCGCCTCTGAGTTGAGAGGCGGGCTTCTGGTGTCTCTGAGCGTTTGCGGCAGCGGCGCTATTCCAACTCAAGGCTTTCTACAGAGGTCAGCAATTTACGGGCCAGCCGTTCCAGTTCTGCCCGTTCCTCCGGCGTCAATGCTTCCAGCACATCGGCTTCATGCTGAACATGCCGGGGCAGCAACGTATCCACCAGCTCGCGGCCCTGCCGGGTCAGGCGGATGCGGGCGCTGCGGCGGTCGGTTTCACTGCCCCGGCGTTCCACGAGGCCCTTGTCGATCAGTCGCGACACCCGGTTGGTGATGCTGGCCCCGGTGATGGCGCTCAGGTTGCTCAGTTCGGTGGGCGTGAGGCCCGCATCGGGGGCGCTGCGGCGCAGGGTCAGCAGCAGATCCCAGCCCGACGGATTGATGTCGGCTGGGGTGTAGGTCTGCTCCACATGCCGTTCCAGTGCACCTTGCAGGCGGGCCAGCAGCAAAAACATCAGCATCGGGCTGGGGTCTATGTCCGGTTTCTCCCGGTGCCAGTCCGTACGAATCCGTTCCAGCAATTGGTGGGTCTTGGTGGGGGTCATAGGCGCACCGAGAGCTTAACACGCCCCATTTGGCCGCCCATAAGAGTGAAGGTCAGTGCTGGCACCCCCGTCCAAGCAACCCGGATTCCCTTGACGCCCGCCTGTGCCATCCTTACCATAGATCAACCCAGATAGTTAGGCGTCTAAGTAAACGGCTGTCGCTCTCATTTCAAGCTCTGCTCGGAGGCTCTCTTGACCCATTCTCTGACCCTGTCCGAAGTCAATGCACTCAGCGAGCAGGCTTTTGCCG
>JAQBPF010000459.1 GCA_028287665.1 Deinococcus sp.
AGCAGCAGCAGTGGCCGCGCCCGCAGCGATTTGGGCAGTGGCGTGCCCACCGAAACAGGTTCAGCCAGCCGCACAATCGGCGCGGTGATGGGCTGTTCGGGAGGCGGTACCGTGTAGACCAGGGGCAGGGTCACGCTGAACCGTGACCCCAGCCCCGGCGTGCTCTGGACGCTGACCTGGCCGCCCAACAGTTCGGTGAGTTTGTGGGCCAGCGAGAGGCCCAGTCCGGTGCCGGGCACCTGCTGAAGCGGCTGCACGATCTGGGTAAAGTCCTGAAACAGCTGGGCCAGATCCTCCTGCGCGATTCCTATGCCGGTGTCTGTGACCCACAACTCAGCCGACTGGCCATCAGGCGTCAGGTGTGCGCCGACTTCCACGCTGCCCTGGACAGTGAACTTGAGGGCATTGGAAATGAAATTCCGCAGAATCTGCCTGACCTTGCCCTCATCGCTCTGAAGGGGCGGCAGATCAGGGACGTCTCCGAAGACCAGCGTCACCCCAGGGTGTGGCAGCAGCGGCTGGAACAGTGCCCGCAGGGTGGCAAACAACTGTCCGACCTCGAATTCGGTGATGTGGATGTCAGATTTGCCTGCCTCCACCTTCGCCACGTCCAGCAGGTCGTTGACCATCTCCAGCAGCTCGCGGGCCGCCCCCTGGGTCAGGGTCACCTGCTTGTGTTGCTCATTGGTCAGGCTGCCGTCGTGCTGTTCTTGCAGCAGGCGCGTGAGGCCCAGAATTGAGTTGAGCGGGGTCCGGAACTCGTGACTCATGTACGACAGGAACATCGATTTGACGTGACTGGCTTCCCGCAGGCGCTCGGCCTTGTCCTCAAGCTCGCTGTACAGCGCCACCACGCCCCGGTTGGTGTCTTCCAGTTCGCGGTTCAGCACCTGCAACTGCTCCTCTCGCCGCGACAGCTCGGCCAGTGCGCCCAACAACTCCTGATTCTGCGCCCGCACTTCCTCCAGCGGCCCGGCGGGAACCTCCCGGACCACCACTTCCAGCATCTGTTTGACGGTCTGGATGGTCAGTGGGGTGCCCGCTGGCACGCGCAGGCCAATATGGACACAGGTGCCTTGTCCGGGGGCGGTCTTGACCTCAAACGAATCCATCAGCCGCCGCGTTGCCGCCAATCCCACCCCCGGGCCTGTGGCCGATACGGAACGGCCCGCCAGCACGTCTTCCAGTTGGGCAATGCCCGGCCCCTGATCACAGACCCGCGCGTACAGCATCCGCCCGCTCAGGTCCACCAGATACTCGGTGGTTCCGCCGCCGGCATACCTCAGGGCGTTGCGGGCCAGTTCGGATACGGCGGTGGCAAAGCAGGTCTGGGCCTGGCGGCTCAGTTGCAGCTGTTCGGCCAGCTGCTTGGCGCGTCCACGGGCCGTCACCACGTCCTGCTCGAACTGCACCCGGACAGTCAGCAGCGCGGTGGGTTTCATATGGCCTCCCGCACGACCACCACGGTGGCGTCATCCCGGCCCCGGCTGAAATCGCGGTACAGCACTGCGGCGATCAGGGCCGCTGGTTTCCGCAGCAGGCCCGGATACTTCTCCAGATTCCACAGGGCACTCAGGCCATCGGAATGCAGGACCAGCACAGCGTTGTGTGGCCAGGGCAGGGTATATTCCGCGAATTTGCGGGCTTCCTGGCCCAGTGTGCCGTTGTGAGAGACCAGGCCGCGCCGTCCAGTGGGGTCCACCAGTGCGCCCGTGATGTTGCCCACGCCCGAAAAGCGGACGACCCGGCCCACGAGATCCAGTTCGGCCACTGCGCCCACGGCCCCCCGCGTCTGGCGCAGGCTGCTGTGGACTGCCTCCAGGGCTGCCGACGGCGCAAGGTGGGAGGTTCTGCCGAAACTGGTCAGGGCTGCCTGCGCCGCTTCAAAGGCCAGCAGGCCGTGTCCCAACCCATCGACCAGCAGAATGCGGGCGTGGACAGGCCCCACCTGAACCGTCCAGCCGTCTCCATTGAGCTGTTCGCGCGGGTGGGGCACATGAACAGCCCCGACATCAAAGAGGCTGGCAGGGCCCGGCGGCCCGGCACCCTCGGCAAACCGGGCCAAGACCGCCGTGCCCTTGCCAGGCGCGCTGTACAGCCCAAACTCCGTGGCCAGGCGCACGACGGCCCCCAAGCCCGTGCCAGAGGTTCCTGCCGTGGAATACCCGTCGCGCAGCACTTCCCCCGGCTGTGCGAGGCCCGCGCCCCGGTCCAGCGCCAGCACTTCCAGTCCTGCGGTGGGAAGCACACTGATCAGCACCTCGCCTCCGTCCGGCGTGTGTTTGACCAGATTGCTGGCCAGTTCGGTCACGGCAATCGACACGTCCGAGACGCGTGAGGCGCTGAAGCCCAGAGCCGAGGCCAACTCCGCTGCGCCGCGCCGCGCCGCGCCTATGCCGCTGGCCTCATGCACTTCAAACCTCAAGTTCCTGGCCATCTTCATCTCCATTTTGTTGCGGTCACGCGGGTGTATTCGCCCACGCAGGTCTCGACCTGAAGCTCGCTGAGCAGCCGCCGCGAGCCGCTGAGGCCCAGGCCCAGGCCGCTGCCTGTGGAGTACCCGTCGCGGAACGCCAGTTCGAGATCAGCGATGCCTGGGCCCTGATCTTCAAAAACCATCCGGAGGCCGCGCCGCGCCGCCTGCATGACTTCCAGCCGCATATGGCCGCCGCCGCCGTAAACCAGCGTATTGCGGGCCAGTTCAGAAGCTGCAGTCACGAGTTTGGTCTGATCCACCAAGCCAAAGCCCAGTTCGACCGCGAGTTGGCGCACGGCCTGCCGCACCCGCACAACGTCATCCTCGCTGCGGATTGGCCAGAGGTCAGACTCCACGGCCAACGCCGTGTGGACCGTCAGGTACGGCCAGCAGCGCCAT
>JAQBPF010000481.1 GCA_028287665.1 Deinococcus sp.
CAGGACAACCACCAGGGCCGCTACACCATGTTCCGCCTGGGTCTGTTCATTACCCTGATCCTGGGGGCCCTGTTCATGCTGTTCCAGGTCTACGAGTTCGCGTTGTTCGGCAGTGAAACCGACTGGAAACAGAACCTCTGGCAGGCCTGCTTCTTCACCATCGTGGGCCTCCACGGTCTGCACATCATCATCGGCGGCACGGGCATTGCCCTGCCCTACTATCAGGCCATGACCGGCAAGATGGACAAGTACAACCACGGCTCCATCACGCCCGCCAGCCTGTACTGGCACCTGGTGGACGTGGTCTGGCTGTTCATCGTGGCCATCTTCTACGCCTGGTGACCGACACCGAAACTGGTAAGAGCCAGAAGGAAGCGGGAAAAGAAAAGAAGGAGGGACGCCGGAATTGCGCGTCCCTCCTTCTTTTGATTGTTTTCTTTGGGCTGTGCTGGCCTGTTCAGCTGTGCTGGTTTGTTCAGGAGGGCGAAATTCAACCTGAGACAACCCGAGCGCAACGGGCATCAGAGAAACGATGGTACACCTAGCTTTTTTTGCTCAGCTGGCGCTCGGCCCGCCCCACGGCGGCGTCCATGGCCGCCTGGGGATGCAGAACCACTGGCCCATGTCCTACCGCGAGGCGCGTGGGATGAAGCGCAGCCAGAGCGTGAGCGCTGACCAGGGCAGTGGCCCGGTCCCAGGTGGCCAGCGCGGGCAACGGCGAACGCCACCGCAACTCGGCGCTGGTGCTGACCTGCGAAAAGGTCTGGTAGGCGTCGCCTGCGATCAGTGTGCCGTCGCGGGTGTCCAGAAAGGCCAGTTGGCCGGGGGAATGGCCTGCTGCATCCACACTTTGCAGGCTGCCCACACGGTCGCCGGGCGTCAGCAGGCGCGTGGGCGTGGTCTTGGCACGTCCGCTCCGCGGAGGCTTTTGCAGTTCTCCTTCATCGGTGCTCAGGTCGCCAGCCATCAGCCGGGCGTCACGGGCCGAAATCAGCACCTCGGCGTCGGGCAGGGCGGCGTGCAAGGTGTCCAGACTGCCGACATGATCGTTGTGTGCGTGCGTGATCAGAATGCGCCGGATGGGAGCGCCGAGACTGGCCGCTGCCTTCAGAATGGCTGGAGCCTGCCCCAGCGCTCCGGTATCGATCAGGGTCAGGCCATCGTCCTCCTGCACCAGATACTGATTGATAAAGCGGAACTGAGACAACTGGGTCAGATAGGCACCGTGCGTGGTGGGCTGCATAGAACTCCTTTTAACGAAGGTGAACGCCGTTCGTCTTTCCCAAACTGTAGGTGATCAGGGCTGCGCTGTCAAGACGTACAGTGTTCATCTATCCCGAATTTGGCCTAGACTGTGTCCATGCCCTACCCAGCCAAATTGACGCCTGAAGCCATAGTACAGGCGGCCTCCGTGCTGCTGCGGGCGGGCGGCGCGGAGGCAGTGGGAATGCGGACGCTGGCCGGGGCGCTTGGGGTGCAGCCCAGCAGTCTGTACCGCCATTTTGCAGACAGGGCCGCTGTTCTGGCCGCACTGGAGGACCAGACCAGCCGGGACCTGAACGTTGCCCTCACGCGGGCCGCCGCCGCCCTCCCCCCTGCCGACGCACTCAGGGCCACTGCCCATGCCTATCTAGAGTTTGCCCGCACTGACCCACACGCTTACGGTCTGCTCCTGACGCCCCGCGCACCCTACACGGCCCAGCCCGGCCCAGCGCAGGACCTCTGGAAAAGCGTGCTGGCGCTGGTGGGAGCTGTCACCGGACAGTCGGACGACACGGCGGCAACTGTGGCGTTCTGGGCCTATATGCATGGATTCGCCACCCTGGAACTCAGTGGGCAATTTGGCCGCAGCGGGCCGCGTGGAGGCTTTGAACGGGGGCTGGAGGCGCTGATCCTGGGCCTGTCGGGGTCGGCTCCCGCCTGAGCAGGGGGACACGCCGCCCCGATCCTCTCCCCTATCCTGTCTGGGCGATGAAGTGGCTCACTGTTCTTTTACTGGCCCTGGCTGCGGCGTTGGGCGGCCTGTTGTTCTTCCGTTCGGGGGCGACTGCGCCACTGGGGGGAACCGGGTTAGATACTCCTGTGGCCCTGCCCAGGCTGGAGTTGACTGACGACGCAGGCCGCCCGACCACGCTGGCCGATTCGGGCGGAAAGTTGCGGCTGGTGTTTTACGGCTTCGTGCGCTGCCCAGACGTGTGCCCTGCCACGCTGGCGACCCTGAAAGGCGCTTACGAGGAGTTGAAACCCGAGCAACAGGCCAAATTGCGCGTGCAACTGGTCAGCGTAGACCCTGAGTTTGACCGCCCCGCCGTGCTGCGCGAGTACCTGAACAAGTTCAACGCTGATTTCACCGGCCTGACTGGAAGCGTGGCAACCATCGACGCAGCGGCCAAAGCCATGTACGTGACCAATGTGGCTCCGCTGCCCACGCCCGCGCACCAGGACCATACCGATACGCCAGACAGTGCCGTGTCAGCCAGCGCCGCAGCCCGCCTGCACGGCGATCAGGTCAGCGTGGTGAATGAAAAAGGTCAATTTGTGCGGGTGTACAGCAATCTGGAAGTGGTGGACGGCACACTGAAACGCGATCTGCCGCAACTCCTGCGCGAATACGGCTCCTGAACCACAGCACGTGAAGTGCCGGGCCTCAGAACACTTCCTCTGAGGCCCGGCACTTCACTGCATCTTGAGGGGGGGGGTTTACGCTCCCAGCTGCTGCCCCTCAATCGCATTGAACACGGCACCGCCGGGGTCTTGCAGAACAACGAGTCGGCCCCAGGGTGTGTCAGAGGCTGGGAACAGCACCTGTCCACCGCTGGCAACGGCTGCCTGGGCCGCAGCGTCGGCACTGTCCACGGCAAAATAGACCAGCCAATGCGGGGGCATGTCTGGGGCAAAGTTGTCATCATCCATCTGCATCACGCCTGCCGTCCAGTCTTCGCCGTGGTGCAACGTGTGGTACGGAATGTCGGCGCTGGGCTGGCTTCTGGCTCCCAAAAAGTCGGCGTAGAACTGGCTGGCTCCGGCCAGATCACGGGTGTTGGCCTGCGCCCAGGACAGGCTGCCGTGTTCGCCCATCACTTCCATGCC
Source organism: Deinococcus sp. (assembly GCA_028287665.1). Lineage (GTDB taxonomy): Bacteria > Deinococcota > Deinococci > Deinococcales > Deinococcaceae > Deinococcus. Next base: position 3,091 of record JAQBPF010000481.1, read on the forward strand.
CGTGTGCGTGCCCTCCTGCCACAGCCCGAAGACGGCTCCGGTGGGATCGGCGGCCACCGCCATATGACCCTGATCGCCAATCTGCATCGGCTCTACCATGATTGTGCCGCCCAAATCGCGGATGCGCTGCATGTCGGCCTGTGCGTCGGCAGAGGCAAAATACAGCGTCCACGCGCCCCCCCCGCCGCCCATGCCCGGCATCTGGGGGGCCAAGCCCGCCACGCGCTTTCCATTCACAAAAGCCATGCGGTAGCCGCCGTATTCCTCTACGCCCTCGGAAATGTTCCAGCCAAAGACTTGCTGATAGAACACAAGATCAGCGTCCAGATTGGGAGACGACAGATCGAGCCAGGTCAGGGTTCCGGCGGGGTGGTGGGTGTAAGTAGGCATAAGGAGGCAACCTCTCTGGCAGACGTGAGGGCGGGGAACCGGGGCGAATTGTGACCAACCGCTTGAAACAAATCCAGTATATGTCACATTGGTTATTATGTCAAGAACTGAATTAGCCTGTCCTTTTGTTCTCTGGCAAACTTCTGGGCGAGACTGAGAGACAGACTCCCGTTGCCAATTTCGGAAATAGCGTAATATGGTGGACATGACCGAACCGCTCGATCCCGCACTCAGGCCCAAGACACTGACGGAGTATGTGGGCCAGGAACGCCTGAAGGAAAAGCTGGGCGTGTACCTTCAGGCCGCCAAGGGCCGCAAAGAAGCGCTGGATCATACGCTGCTGTTCGGGCCGCCCGGACTGGGGAAGACCACACTGGCCCACATCATCGCGCACGAACTGGGCGTGAATATCCGCGTGACTTCCGGCACCGCCATTGAGAAACCGGGCGATCTGGCCGCCATCCTGACCAATAGCCTCGAAGAAGGCGACGTGTTGTTCATCGACGAAATTCACCGTCTGGGCCGCGTGGCCGAGGAACATCTGTATCCGGCGATGGAAGATTTTAAGCTGGACATCGTGCTGGGGCAGGGGCCAGCCGCCCGCACGATTGAGCTGCCGCTGCCACGCTTTACGCTGGTGGGCGCGACGACTCGCCCCGGCCTGATCACTGCGCCCATGCGCTCGCGCTTCGGCATCATGGAGCATCTGGAGTACTACACCCCCGAGGAAATCGGCACCAACCTGTTGCGCGACGCCCGCCTGCTGGGGTTCGGGCTGGACGAAACCGCCGCCATAGAAATCGGCGCACGCAGCCGGGGCACCATGCGAATTGCCAAACGCCTGCTGCGCCGGGTGCGCGATTATGCCGAAGTGGCAGGTGAAAGCCTGATCGGGTTAGACCGCGCCATGCACGCGCTGGACAAACTGGGGCTGGATGCGGCGGGCCTGGATGACCGCGACAAGAAGTACCTGGAAACCCTGATTCACCGCTTTGCAGGCGGCCCGGTGGGTGTGGACACCCTCGCCACGGCCATCAGCGAGGACGCCCTGACACTGGAAGACGTGTACGAGCCGTACCTGATCCAGCTGGGCTTCATCAAGCGCACGCCGAGGGGCCGCGTAGCGACGGCGCACGCCTACGATCATCTGGGCCTGCCCGTGAGTGGTGTGGACGGGGATTTTTCGGGCTTTTTGACAAATTAGGATCGTAGAAGGTGGATCGTGGTTTGTTTGGCCTACGATCCACGTTCCACGATCCATTTAGACTTCTTGCCATGTCCCCCGCCCCCACCGCCCCCCAAGTCCAGATGTTCGGCACCAAAAAGAACCCCGCCACCCGCGCCGCCGAGCGGTTTTTTAAGGAGCGGCGGGTCAAGATTCATTTTGTAGACCTGAGCGTGAAGCCGATTGCCAAAGGCGAACTCACGCGCTTTGTGCAGAAATTTGGCCTGAACGCCCTGCTGGACATGGAAGGCAAAGCCTACGAGCGCTCCAACCTGGCCTACCTGCGAACCACTGAAGAAGGCATCATCACGCGGATCATAGAAACGCCGGAACTGCTGAAGCTGCCGCTGGTGCGCGGCGGCAAGGTGCTGACGGTGGGCGAGGATGCGGAAGGGTGGGGGCGGATGCTGGAGGGGTGAGGCGTCAAATCTATGACACCCAAATACCTTGCAACGTTCCGTCTGGGGAGAGTTCGTAGCCTTGCCCATATCGCGGGCCAAAGATGAAATCCACAGTCAATACTCCACTTTCCATACTTTCACTGAAATAACCAATGCCTATTTCGAAGACGTGTCTTCTTGGTTCCAGTAAAGGCAATGAGGAACGTGATTCTGACCCTAAAAACCAATATTGAGCGCAGTGAATGGCATGAAATCGGTGCTATTCGCTTAAACTTTTTTCCACCAAATCTAGCTTGGTAATAAAGTAGATCCGTTC
>JAQBPF010000483.1 GCA_028287665.1 Deinococcus sp.
ACGCCGCCAGCGTTCACCCTGAGCCAGGATCAAACTCTCCAAAAAGTGGATTCAACACAGACCCGAAAGTCTGAGATTGATCAGTTTGTCCATGCAACAGGTCGCATGGTCGATTTGCGAAGCTGTCAAGCAGCTTCTTTCATTTGGCGTCTCCGCCTTGCATCAGTCTGGAGACTTGCATTGCTGCAAACCCGCTGATCTTGCCCTGTCAGGCAAGCCTGTTCTCGTCATTTAACATCAGGTTTTCATGCGTCTCAGCGGTGCCTTTCGGCTTTTCCGCTTTGCCCGATCTCTCGGGCGAAGAGAAATATATGCCCTGAGCTCTGATATGTCAACACCCCCTGCACCGTTGGGCGCAAGGGGTGAATATGCAGCAGCCTCAGCGGAGGGAATCGGCCAGCCCATAGACGTGCCAGAGGGCATCTACCCGGTTTTTGATCCCCTGCTCCATTTCGATTTTGGGCGGCCACTCCCGCACGAAGCCCTCTTCGCGAAGCTTGCGCGCCCCGTCCCAGGCCAGGAGGAAGCCGGAGGGGGTGGGCAAAGTCCACACATCGCGTTCGGCATCAATGTTGTTGAGGATGGTCCACCACACGTCCTGAATGTTCTGAACATCAGTGAGTTCGTCGCAGATCAGGAGGTGGCGGACGCCTGCCGAGGCGGGATGCGCGGCAAACGCTTCGGCCAATTCGCGGGCCTGCCCCGGACGGGTTTTGTGGAAGGCCACCAACCAGTACCCGTCGTCGGTCTGGCGCTGAGCCTTCACGCCTTCAAAGGCTGGCAATTGAGCACTGGCGCGAGGAGCGAAGGTCACGGCTTCGGTGCCGTCGGTGCCCTGATGGTCGCGGCTGCTGAGGGCGCTGCCCACCTCTTCAGGCAGCTTAGTGGTGGCGTCGATAATCAGTTTTCCGCCGTAGCCCCAGCCCCGGCTGCTGTGATCCAGCACGTCGCTGGGACCGCGTGTGGTGAGAGTGTCTCGGCCCGGTACGGCGCGGGCGGCCACCTCCCGCCACACGGCCTCAAAGTTGTTCACAGGCATGTCTTTATCGACGACCACAATCACCTTGGCAAACATCATCTGCCCCAGACCAAACAGGCCATTGGCGACCTTGTAGGCGTGCCCCGGATACTTTTTCTCTATGGCCACCACCACCAGGTTGTGCGCCACCCCGGCAGGCGGCATGTGGTAGTCCACGATTTCGGGCAGAATCAACTGTGCAGCAGGCAAAAACAGACGCTCGGAGGCCTCGATCAGGTAGGCGTCCTCCATGGGCGGGCGACCCACGATGGTGGCCGGATATACCGGGTCGCGGCGCATGGTGATGGCCGTGACGTGAAACAGCGGGTACAGGTCAGGCAGCGTATAGAAGCCGGTGTGGTCGCCAAACGGTCCTTCCATGATCCAGTCTTCGGTGGGGTCTATGTACCCTTCCAGAATAAATTCGGCATTGGCAGGCACGTCCAGATCGACGGTGATGCCCTTGGTGACCGGATACCGCTGGCCGCGCAGGTAGCCAGCAAGGGCAAATTCATCCAGACCGGGAATAGGGGGAAGGGGCGCGGTGGCGGCGTAAATTAGCGCCGGATCACCGCCCAGCGCCACCGCGACCTCCAGACGCTGGCCCAGTTTCCGGGCTTTTTCCAGGTGGCGTGTGCCTGTTTTGTGCCGTTGCCAGTGCATCCCCGTGGTGTTGCGCGACATGATCTGCATGCGGTACATCCCCATGTTGCGCTCGCCTGTCTCGGGGTCTTTGGTAATGACGAGGGGCAGCGTCACGAACGGCCCGCCGTCCTGCGGCCAGCATTTCAACACGGGCAATTTGGAGAGATCGACTTCATCGCCGCGCCACACCACTTCCTGAACCGGGCCAGTTTTGACGTGCCTGGGCGGCAGGTTGGCCGCGTCCCTCAGCTTGGTCACGTTGCCCAGCATCCCGCCAATGCCGCCACTCCCTTTGAGGTCGATCAGGGCGCGGACTTTGGCGGCCAGGTCATCCAGATCATGGACCCCCAGCGACAGAGCGGTGCGTTCTCTTGTTCCCATCAGGCCAATGACCAGAGGAAAAGGGCTGCCCTTCACCTGCTCGAACAACACGGCGGGGCCGCCTGCCTTGACCAGACGGTCTGCGATTTCGGTGATTTCCAACTCACGGTCTACGGGCACCGATACGCGCACGAGTTCGCCCCGGTCTTCGAGGAGCCGCATAAAGGTTCTCAGGTCAGGAAACGCCATGCGGCGAGTGTAGAGGCCGGGGGCCGGGGCAACCGTACCGGAGAAGGCAAAACTGGGCGCAGGCCTCCAGAATGATCGCTCCCACTTTTGGCCGACGACCCGCGCCCACGGCGCCGCTACGGTGCAGGTATGACACAACCAGAGCCAGCGCCGCCCCTTCCGTCTGTGTCCTCCGCCGGGTCTGCTGAGCGGCATCCCTTGGCACCTGCACCGACCTGGCCTCTGCCTGATGGGGACGCAGCACCCCGGCCCCGACCAGAGCGGGCAGCGTGGCCTGCGGTGTCGGCGGCACTGGCCGGATTGGCCGCCCACCTGCTCACGGTGGGCACCGACGGGAAATTGGGCATCAATCTGGCGATCTGGGTGACGGTGTGGGGCGGCCTGCTGCTGTGGAGTGCCCGGCAACGTGGCCAGACTCCGACCCGTGAAGGATTGACCCTGCTGGGCGTGGCGCTGGCCTTTGCCCTCACGTTTGCCGTGTGGGACGCACCGGGTGAATTTCAGTTTCTGAACGCACTGGCTCTGCTGCT
>JAQBPF010000498.1 GCA_028287665.1 Deinococcus sp.
TCAGCGTGCCCGGGGTGGCGGTGGCCTTCGTCGCGCCGACCGCGCCGGGGAGTTTTTCGGTAAGTACCAACGTGACCGTAGAAAAACTTCCCGCTGGAATCACTCTGGGGCAGTACGCGCAGGCCGCTCAGGATGGCCTTAAACGGGTCAGTCCCGCATACAAAGTGGTGTCGTCGCGCAACGTCACACTCGGCGGTGTGGCAGCCCGCGAGCAGATATTCAGCGGCAGACAGGGCGAATTCAACCTGTATTATATGCAGACTTTTACCGAGTCGGGCGGCAAAGCGTATGTGCTGACCGGAACCACACAGGCCAAAAATAAAGCTACATTTTCCCCCGTGATGTCGGCCTTCGTCAAAAGTTTCAAGTTTCGGCGCTGAGGAATCAACAGTCGCTGGGCAGGAAGGAAACAAGAAACTGGCCCCCGGTGTTTCACTGGAGGCCAGCTCTTGTGCTGAAGTCAGGGGCTTGGATGGCTTCTTCTGAAAACGCCCACGAGGTTATGTGCTTTCGGATCAGTCCAGCTTGATCCGCCCACCATCCCGCCCTCAGTTTACTTGTCTTCGGTGAGCGCAAAGCCCCGGCTGAACTGCTTTTGCAGGGCCGTAAACACGATCAGCGGCGGAATCATGGTGACGATGGCGCCGGCCATCACTGCGCCCCAATCGGTCTGGCCGCCCACTTCGATCAGGCGGCGCAGCCCCACCTGCACGACCTGTTTGTCGTCGTTTTGCAGGATCACCAGCGGCCAGATGTACTGATCCCAGGCGTAGACGAACTGAATGACCGCCAGCGCCCCGATGGTGTTCCAGCTCATGGGAATCAGGATGCGGGTCAGGTACAGCAGCGGGCCGCAGCCGTCGATGCGGGCGGCGTCGGCCAGACTGGTGGGGATGTTCATAAAATGCTGCCGGAACAGGAAGGTGCCCGTGGCACTCGCCAGAAAGGGCACGATAATCGCCGCATAGGTATCGGCCCATTTCAGGTCCTGACTGACCAGATCGAACAGCGCGATGATCAGCACTTCGGTGGGCAGCATCAGTGAGAGCAGCACCAAAGTAAAGGCCAGGCCCTTCAAGGGAAAGCGGAAATACACGAAGGCGAGGGCGGCCAGCAGCGACAGCACCGTTTTGCCCACCGTGACCGATACCGCCAGCACCGTGCTGTTGAACATGTAGCGGCCCAGCTTGGCATCCACCCACACGCCCGACAGGTTGTCGAAGAAGGCGCCGCCCGGAATCAGCTTGGGACTCAGCACATCGCTGGAAATCTGGGTGGATTTGATCAGGGCAAACAAGAGCGGCGCACTGATGATCAGAATGGCGACAATCAGTGCCAGATGCGTGACCCATACGCGCCCATGCCTGCTTTTGCCCCGGCCCGCTCCAACGGTGGGCAGGGCAGGCACGCTGCCGCGCACTTCACGAGCCATAGTGCACCCGCCGTTCTCCGACCCGGAACTGCATCCAGGTAATAAAGGCCACCAGCGCCAGCATCAGGGCCGCCTGAGCTGCCGCCGCACCCGTCTTGAAGTTCACGAAGCCGTCCTGGTACAGCTGATAGACCAGAAAGGTGGTCGCCCCCGCATTCCCCGTGTATGGCCCGCCTTTGGTCAGAATGTCGGTGAGGGCAAAGGAATCGAACAGCGCCGAGATGACGTTGGTGAACACCAGAAAAAAGGTAATCGGCGTCAGCAGCGGAAAGGCCACCCGCCAGAACACCTGCGCCCCCGACGCGCCGTCTATCTCGGCCGCTTCCATCACGTCGCCGGGAAGGTTCTGAATCGAGGCCAGATAAAACACGATGTTGTAGGCCAGCCCCTTCCAGATGGCGGCCAGCGTGACCAACCCGAAGGCCAACGAGGGCGTATCCAGCCAGCGCGGGCGCACATCGAACAGCGCTCCCAAAATCTTGTTCACCAGCCCAATTTCTGGATTAAACAGAAAGAGCCACAGCGTGCCTGCGATGGCCGGACTGAGGGCGTAGGGGTAGATCAGCAGCAGTCGGTAGGTGTTGGCCCCGCGAATGGGGCGGCTGGCCAGCCACGCCAACCCCAACGCCGACAGCAGGCCCAGAGTCACGGTCAGCAGCGTAAAGACGAAAGTTTGCAGCGCGACCTGACGGTACGCCGGGCTGAGCAACAGTTCGGTAAAGTTGGCCAGTCCCACAAAGCGCTCGGTGCCGAGAATCACGTTGGCCCGGTAGGCCGCCAGCCTCAGGGTTTGCAGGGCGGGCAGATAGACGAACACAGCCAGAATCAGCAGGCTGGGCAACAGAAACACCCACGGCAACGCGGTGCCCCGGAACACGGCGCGTTCTTCGGCCTCGGTGGTGTTCTGAACGCGGGCGGGTTTTAGCATGCGGCGCTCATCATGGGCTGGACTCCTTAGGCACACAGCTTGAAATGGTGAGTGCGGCCCACGTCCCCAGTTCAGGAAACGCAGGCCGCCGTTGAGTCAGGTCAAAGTTTCAGCGGGAAGAAGCGGGGCAAGGCGCGTCCTTTTCCCAGAGTCCTGCTTACTTGAAGTTGGCGTTGTATTCGTTCAGGGCGGCGTCGGCGCGGGCTTTGGTTTCCTGCAGGGCGGCCTCTACGCTCTGACCCGCCAGGAGTTTTTGCAGACCGTCCTCGATGATTTTGCGGGTCTGAATAGCTGCGCCGTTCAGGCCGCCAGCGGTGGCGGGGCTGGGCACGGTTTTGGTCAGCTGGTTAAAGGCCACCAGTTGCAGCGGCGACTGCGTGAACCAGCCCTGCTTGCGCAGCAGTTCGATGCTGCTCTGGCGCACGGGGTAGTACCCGGTCAGCTTGTGCCAGTCGGCCATGTTCTTGGTGTTGGTCATGTACAGCGCAAAATCCAGTGCGCCCTCGGCCTGCGCCTTGCTGACACTCTTGGACACCCACAGGCTGGCCCCACCGATCACGACGCCGTTGCGCTTGGTGCCGTCGGCAATCGGCAGCACCCCCACGCCCACCGTAAAGCCGCTGGTTTTGGCGGCGTCACGGATATTGCCGATGTCGGCGGTCGAGGTGATGTGGAAGACCGTCTTCTGGTTGGTGAAAATGGCGTCGCTGCCGTCCCAGTCTTCCAGCTTGCCGGTGTAGGTAAAGGCCTTGTTGGCCTGCAGCGTCTTGAAGAAACCAAAGATATTCTTGGCGGCGGCGCTGTCGAGGTTGGTGGCGGTGGCGCGGCCCTGACGCCCGTTGCCGTTGTTGAGCAGAGGTGCGCCCTGCTGCGCCATCCACTGCTCCACGAACCAGCCGTTCAGGCTCATGCCGAAACAGGTGGCGCCCAGTTTGGCCGCCTCAATTTTCTGGCAGGCTTTCAGCAGGCCGCCGTAGGTGGTGGGGGGCGTTTTGGGGTTCAGGCCCGCCTTTTTCATCAGGTCCTGGTTGAAGTACAGGACCGGGCTGCTGGAGTTGAAGGGCAGGCTGTTGACCTTGCCGCCGATGGTGTAATAGTTGATGACCGGCTTGATGTAGTCGCTGAAATCGACGGCCTTGATGCTGCTGATCGGCTGAAATGCGCCGCTGTCGAGTGCCAGCTGGCTGCCGACCTCAAAAATCTGAACCAGCGCCGGGGCCTTGTTCTGACGGGCCGCCAGAATGGTGGCCTGAAGGCTATCGTTGTAGCTGCCCTTGTAGCTGGGCACCACCTTGATACCCGGGTTGGCTTTGTTGAATTCGTCAGCGCGGGCCTGAATCCAGCCTGTGCGCTTGGCATCCCCAAAGGAGTGCCAGAATTCTACAGTGGTCTGGGCAGTGGCCGTGCCCGTCAGGGCCAGCGTCAGCAAAATAGTTTTCACGTTCCTCAAAGTAGACGCCTCACATCAGCGTCCTGTCAAGCGGAATCCAGCTCACACTCCAGTCTGTACCGGTTCAGCGGGCCGTCAGAAGAACCTCGGGCAGGTCGCCGATCAGGCCATTTACCCCCAATGCCGCCAAGCGCGACACTTCAGCGGCGTCGTTGACCGTCCAGGTGTTGACCCGCCAGCCGTGTGCCCGCGCCTGCTTCATCAGAGCTTCATC
>JAQBPF010000004.1 GCA_028287665.1 Deinococcus sp.
TGGAAGGCAGCGTCGGCTGAGGATTAAAGCGAATGACCCTTGTAGATCGACATATAAATGACCTTCTACAAGGGGCTAAACGCATCTTTCCCGAAATCCGCCAGGAAATAAATGAGCATCAAGGGTCAATTCATACTCAGCTCTCTTGCCTAGCTCGGCTCGCACAGACCCTTATTGCAAGCAAAAATCTGACAGACTTTCAAATATTGGTAGAGCTTGTTGATCAGCACTTTGAGCCTGCCAACGAACGCTTGGAGAAACTAAATAACGCTGTCTATGTCTCTTTTTTTGAATGCCTGTATTTTGATGTCGAGAATGGCGATCTCGCATGGAATGTCATGCCATCAAAATTGAGAATTGAATACGCGTCGTTTATAGCCGCTCTTGAAGCTGATGGTCCGAAAAAACTAGACCATATGACCAACAAGCAGAAGTTTAGTCAAAGGCAAAAGCGAGCCTCTCGTCATCAGAATTAGTTGATCTGGACTCAACTGCCATTCTCTCCTGACATGAAAAAATCACTCAGAGATAGCCGTTCAAACACTCAGGAGTCACTTGAAACTCAATCACATCAACTTAGGCGTCACCGACGTTCCCGTAGCTGTAGAAATCTTTGAGCGTTACTTCGGTCTGAAGCAGTCAGACGGGATGCCGCGTAACGACAACATGACTTTTCTGCGCGATGACGACGGTTCGTTAGTCTCTGTGTTTAAGAGCAAAGACGTGTCTTATCCCAAAGTCTTCCATATTGGCTTTTTGCAGGACACGCCGGAGCAGGTGCGGGCCATTCACGCTGAACTGACAGCGGGCGGTTACCAGATTCCCGGCCCCAGCGAGAACCACGGACGCCTGACCTTCTATTTCAATACACCGTTCGGCGTGATCGTCGAAGTCGAATCGCTTTTCGGATAATCCAGGCCTTTTCTGGCTTGTCTTGCTTCACAGGAGGATCAATGACCCAAACCCCCTTTACCACTGAACTGCTTGCGGCGGGCGGCCCCGAGTGGCTGACCACCAAGCGCCGTGAAAGCCTGGAACTCTTTAATGCGCTGGAAGTGCCGCATGAAGGCGTGGAAGCCTGGAAGTACACGCAAGTCAGCGTGGATTTCAATGAACTCCGGCCCCACGGCAAGCGCGAAGTCGTGGCCGATGTCGCCTCGTTGCCTGCCAGTGTGCAGGAGCGCCTGAACGGCACCGACGTGGGCGCATTCCTCGTGCTGGACGGCCCAGATGTGGTGTACCGCACCGAGTTGCCCGCCGAGCTGACGGCCAAAGGGGTGATCTTCACCGACTTGAAAACGGCAGTGGAGCAGCACGCCGACAAGGTGCAGCAGTACCTCTACAGCGTGGTTCCCGCCGAAGTGCCCGACGACACGACCATTGCCGCGCCCGGCACCACGCCCAGCAAGTCGCCCGATCCCAGCGAAGGTAAATTCAGTGCGCTGGCGGCGGCCCTGTGGACGAACGGCGCGTTCGTGTACGTGCCACGCGGCGTGGAAGTGGAATTGCCGCTGGGCAGCTTCCGCGTGATGAGCGAGGCCGGAACCTACACGGCCACCCGGACGCTCGTGGTGGCCGAAGCCAACAGCAGTGTGACCTTCATTGACGAGCAGGACAGCGAAGACCTGCCCGGCACCTACGCGATTGGCGCGGTGGAACTCGTGGTGGGCGACGGCGCACGCCTGCGCTACGTGTCTATCCAGAACTGGGGCAAGGGCGTCACGCATATCCAGCGGCAGCGCGGCGACGTGGGCAAAGACGCCACCCTCAACAGCCTGGTGGTCACCATGGGCGGCACCCTCAGCCGCACCGAGATGCAGAGCTACCTGCGCGGCCAGGGCAGCGATTCCGAGATGCTGGCCCTGTACTTTGCCAACGACGATCAGCACTTTGATCACTACACGTTGCAGCACCACGCCGCCGCCAACGCGCACAGCGACCTGCTGTATAAGGGCGTGGGCGACGATTCCTCGGTGGGCGTGTTCAGCGGCATGATCAAGGTGGACTTGCACGCCCAAAAAACCGACGCTTACCAGAAGCACCGCACCCTGATGCTGTCCAGCGACGCCCGCAATTACAGCGTGCCGCAACTGGAAATCAACGCCAACGATGTGCGCTGCTCGCACGGCAGCACCACCGGGCCAGTCGATCAGGAGCAACTCTTCTTCCTGAAATCTCGCGGTATTCGGGAAGAACAGGCCGAAAAGATGTTGGTCACGGCCTTCCTCGAGGATGTGCTGACCCGTGTGCCTCTCAAGAGCGTTGTGGCCTATATCGAAGGCATTATTGCCAAGAAAGTCGGCGCAGCTTAAGATCTAACTGAGCAGCCCGAGCAGTCAGTCTCCATTACCGAGCTGACTGCTTTTCTTTGATCTCGACATAAAATGGCGGTTTTCTAACAAACCCAGGGGGTGACATGAACAAATCAAGGCTGGAAGCGTTTTCGGACGGTGTCCTCGCCATCATCATTACTATTATGGTGCTGGAACTGAGGATTCCGGAAGGCCATACATGGAGTGATGTGCAGGCCCTCTGGCCCAAATTTTTAAGCTATGCCATCAGCTTTATCTACGTCGGCATCTACTGGAACAACCATCATCACGTTCTGCACACGGTCAAAAAAGTGAATGGAGGGGTCTTATGGGCCAACCTGCACCTCCTCTTCTGGCTCTCACTGTTCCCTTTCGTTTCGGGCTGGGCAGGTGAAAGCCACTTCGCAGCCAATCCGATGACCAGCTACGGTTTTGTCGCCTTGATGTGCGGACTCGCTTATACCATTCTTGTCGCCGCCATCGTAAAAGCCGATCCTCAAAACCATCTGCTTCAAGAAGCAACGGGAGGGACAGGCGACAGAAAAGGCATTCTGTCTGTTCTCGCCTATATCGTTGCAACTGCCGCACCTTTTTTAGGTCAGGGCGGCGTCGTTCTATCGGGTCTTCTGCTGATTGCTGTTGCCCTGATGTGGCTTATTCCAGACCCACGTATAGAGCGCATCTTGCAACAGACTGAAGTTCAGAGAAGAGGCTAACTGGTGTTCCTCATCGATAATGACAATCCATAAGAAGCAGCCCCTTTCATAGTGAGGAGCCGCTTCTTACTCAATTTGTATTCCCAATTTACTGAGTCACTACAGCTTCACTTCACCGTCTTCTTCGCCATCCCAGTAGTGAATACGTTTGGCGTCCACTTTGATCATCATGATGCCCGGAGTATCCAGACCATCCTTGAACCACCGATCTAAATCGGGAGACCAATGCTCCTGCATCTGCGCCCTGTCCTCAATCAATTCGGCTTTGCCCTGAACGGTAGCAAAAAAGTAGTCTTTGCCCTGAAAAGCAAGTTGCACCTGATCGTCTTTCCGGATGTCGTGCACAGTGCGCGACTGGTCGTAGGTAAAGTAATAGGACGTACCGTCATAGTCGACTTCGCCGTTATTACTCATAGGGCGCGCGGCCAGTTGGCCACCATCAGTGGTCGTGGTCAACACGGTCAGGTCTATGCCCCGCATCTTTTGAGAAAGATCAGCCAAGCTTTTTTCACTCATGGTGCGCTCCTAAAGAACTCGGCGAGAAGGTTAAAAGATGGGGCAGTTGAATAGAGGCTGACCCAAACTATTCACCATCAACCCTGGCCGCTCAGGAGCCGGGAAGCATCTTGGCATGATCCAGGTGCTGGGCAACAACGGGCTGATTCTTGGCAGCATAGGCGGCTGCCTGAGCATCTTTGGCCACGGTGCGGTAAGTCTGGATCAACTTGAGCGTCATCGCGTGGCCGTCTACCTGAACCTTCTTGTACTCGGCGTCAAAGGCTGCACCCGACAATGTGGTGAGCTTGTTGTATTGCAGACGCTGATCTGCACCGGGCTTGTCGGCCAACTTGATGCCTTTGGCCTGCGCTAAAGCATTCAATTCAGCCTGAGCCTTGGTATGAACGGCAATCATCTCCTGGGCATAGGCTTTTACAGAAGGGCTGCTGGTCTTCTTGAGCGCCAGCTCCGAGGTTTGAATTTCGGTCAGGTTGCTCATGGTCATGACTTCCATGAACAGCACATCGGTATCGTTGGACGTTTGTGCGGTACTCATGGCCGCCATTGGGGTGTTCTGTGCGCCGCCTGCCACAGAAGCGGGCACACAGAGGGCGAGGCAAGTCGTCAGAGCCAACAAAGAACGCTTTTTCATACTGAAAACCTCCGGGGAATGAACTCCCAGAGGTTTTCATGCTTAAACAACTCAAAGATGACAGGAACTTTCGCCTGGGCTTGAGCTGGCACTGAGCCAAGATTGAGTAGAACCGTTGCTGGACTAAGAACAGGCCTGAGAACTATTGAGAGGCTTCAAATCTGGTCATATTTCATACAGTCTATGCTTTAACAGCTCAAACAATTTCGCCCACTGCGGCTGCTGGCTCCAGCTTGGGTTCCAGCGCGGGCACGCTTCCAAGGCGGTTAATCCCGTCAAAGGCCGCCGTTTTGTAGCATTCAGCCAGAGTCGGGTAATTGAAGACCGTGTTGACAAAGTAATCCACGGTTCCACCGAAAGCCATGACCGCCTGACCGATATGGATCAGTTCGCTGGCACCTGTGCCGATGATATGCACGCCCAACAGTTCGCGGGTTTCCAGGTGGAAGATCAGCTTTAACGTGCCCTGCTCGTCACCGATGATCTGGCCGCGTGCAATTTCGCGGTATTGGGCCTTGCCAATCTCGTAGGGCACGCCCGCCGCCGTGAGTTCTTCTTCGTTTTTGCCCACCGTACTGATTTCGGGAATGGTGTAGATGCCGTAGGGAAACAGTTCGGGCACGCTCTGGGTGGGAATGCCGAAGGCGTGGCAGGTGGCGAGGCGGCCCTGTTCCATACTGACGCTGGCCAGAGACGGAAAGCCGATCACGTCCCCCACCGCGTAGATGTGATGCACCGCCGTCTGATAATGCTCGTTCACGGTGATTCGGCCCCGGTCATCGGCGCTGAGGCCCGCGGCTTCCAGATTCAGTTTGGCGGTGGCCCCGACGCGCCCGATCGAGTACAGCACCATATCGCTGACGATTTCTTTGCCGCTGGCGAGCGTGACGCGCACGCGCTGGCCCAGCTGATCGGTGACCTGTTCCACCGTTTTCACGGCCTCGCCCAGCCGCAGGGTCATGCGGTTCTGGCGCATCTGGTAGGCCAGTACATCGGTGATTTCAAAATCCACGAATTCCAGAAGGCGGGGGCGCTTGTCGATCAGGGTCACGCGCACGCCCAGCGCGGCAAACATGCTGGCGTACTCGCAGCCGATGACGCCGCCACCGATGACGGTCACGGTACGCGGCAGATTCTGAAGATCCAGAATATCGTCGCTGATGATGATGCGTTTGCCGTCGAAGGGAATATTGCGGTCACGCGCCGCCTTCGTTCCCACTGCAATGACGATGGTGCGGGCGGTCACGTCGCGCCAGGCATCGCCCTGACCACGCACGTCGCGCAGCCGAACCGTATTGGGGCCGATAAACGACGCCTCGGCATTGATGGTCTCGACCCGGTTGCGGTGCAGTTGGTGGCGCACCACATCCAGTTCGTGCGCCATCACGCTGCTGGTTCGGAGCAGCAGGTCCTGCACGGTAATGTCGTCCTTGACCGAATACGACGAGCCGTACAGGCCGCGCTGGTTATAGCCGCTGAGGTGCATGATGGCTTCCCGGAAGGTTTTGGATGGAATCGTGCCCGTGTTGATGCACACGCCGCCGACAACCGATTTCCGTTCCACCACCGCGACCTTCTTGCCCAATTTAGCCGCCTGAATCGCCGCCCGCTGTCCGCCAGGGCCAGAGCCGATGACCAGCAGATCGTAGGTGAATTCGGGCGGGGTGCCCTGCACTGGGGTAAACGGAGAAACGGTCTGCATCATAGGAAAACCTCGCGGGAAGAAGGAAAATGCAGCCCTCAGCCGACAGGCTCTGAGGCGACGTTGTGAAGAAGTTCATTGTGTCACACCCCCGTTTTGGGCGTGAACAGGCGTCTACATCAGCCGCGCCGCTCTGACCTGGGCCTGCCTGCCTGGCTACATGATCTTCGTTTCTGTGCCCGCTTCCCAGGCCGTGATACTCAGGTCATTCACGCCCATACTCTGCACGGCGGCCACCGCTTCTGCTACACCGGGCAGCGCCAGATGCGTTTGCATCTCGCCCATACTGGCCCACTGCTCGGTGATGACGAACTGCCCCGGTACGTCCAGATTTTCGGACACCAGATACAGCAGGCAGCCCGGTTCGGTGCGCGTCTGGGCAGCCAGGCCCTGCAACATCTGGCGACCCGTGTCGTGGTGGGCGGCGGGGAAAGTCAAGCGACCATGCGAAAGAATCATGCGGTGCCTCCGGAGGTTGAACTGTGGATTCTGTGTTGTCGGTGCTGTGTCTACCTTGCCCGATGTGCGGGGGAAAGCGGCGCAAGCTCTATTACACTTGCCCTCACCTGCTCTGGACAGGCAACGCTTGTGGACGCAAAACCGCGCCGCATCTGTCCCCACCAGACGACAAAAAACCGGAACACCCAGGTCGGGCATTCCGGCTTTTCAGCTTGAACTTGGTAAGGCTTACGCCTCGGTGCTGTCTTCGCCTTCGGAGGCGCTCTCAGCAGCGGCTTCGGCCTTGACTTCTTCGAGGCTCGCGTCGCCTTCCAGCACGGCAGCAGCGGCTTCTTCGGACAGTTCGCCCGCAGCGACCATGCCTGCGACCTGAACGGCCTGCGTTTCGGCGGCCAGTTCGTCGGCGCTCATGCGGGGGGCCAGCAGGCTGATGACGACGGTGTCTTCATCCACGCCCAGCTTCACGCCTTCGGGAAGTTTCAGCTGTCCGGCGGTGATGTGGTCACCGATGTTCAGCTTGCTCACGTCTACCGAAATTTCCTGAGGAATACGGCGGGGGCCAGGAGCAATCACGGCCAGGTTGTGAACAACGATGTCCACGAGGCCGCCCATGACTTCGCCCTGGCTCTTGCCTTTGGTGTGCACGGGCACGCTGACGGCCACAGGCTCGCCGTAGGTGACCATGTAAAAGTCGACGTGGATCGGCACGCGGCGGCGCTTGTCCATCTGCACGGCCTTGACCAGTGCGGGAAAGGCTTCGCTGCCTTCGACGGTGATGTCGAAGATGCCAGTCGTGCCCTGCTTGCGGAAAGCGCGGTCAAAGGCTTTCAAGTCGAGGGTGAAGCTGACGTTGTTGCCTTTGTTGTAGGCGACGGCGGGGATCAAGCCTTCGGCCAGTTTTTCCTGAGGAATGCGGGGTTGGGCGTTTAGTTCCATGCTGGGTGACTCTCCTTGGGGGTGTCTCTCGTCTGGCCGCCTCGCTCTCTTCCATGTCCAAAGCTCGAAAGCATCTGGGCGCGGGGGCGGGCGTCAAGCAACCGTGACAGTGTAGCAAAACTGGGGGATGGGGGGAAGGGCTTGGCCACCCCCATTGATGAACACCCTGGCCGGGAATGCGGGATCGCGCCGATCAGGAAGCTCACGCCTCTGCTAGAATCGTTCCTGTTGCCGTGAGGCCCCCCCGCACTGCCACCCTCATTCGGTGGCAACGCGTCCAGTGAACCGGCATGGGGGCGGCCCCGGCCCGCACAAGGAGAACCAGACATGATCAGCGTAACCGAACTGAGAAACGGCACCAAAGTGGAAATGGACGGCGGCCTGTGGGAATGCCTCGACTACTCTCACCTGAAGATGGGACGCGGCGGCGCGAAAGTGGTCACCAAATTCCGCAACATGGAAACGGGCAGCATCGTCGACCGCACCTTCAACAGCGGCGAAAAGTTGCAGGACATTTTCGTCGAGGGCAAGAAGATGCAGTACCTCTACCGCGACGGCGACGACTACATGTTCATGGACATGGACACCTACGATCAGGTCAGCCTGCCCCCCACCCTGGTCGGTGACGCTGCCAAGTTCATGAAGGAAAACACCGACGTGGAAGTGCAGGTCTACGGAGACAAAGCCCTGAAGATCACGCTGCCCAACATGGTGGTCCTGAAGATTACGCAGACCGACCCCGGCGTGCGCGGCGATACCGTTTCGGGCGGCACCAAGCCCGCCACCCTGGAAACGGGCGCCATCGTGCAGGTGCCTCTGTTCGTAGAGCAGGACGCCAGCGTGAAGGTCGATACCCGCACGGGCGAGTACCTCAGCCGCGCCTGAACACCGCGTCATACCCGCATCCAGTACCGAAAATGCCGCCCCACGCGATGGAGGGCGGCTTTTTTGGATCGGCGTCCTGACCGAGCGACCCATGAGGAGTTTGTGGTTAGACTCAGTCCAGACAACCCACTGTTTGCTTTGCCCCTGCTGTCCTCTCACCGTTTCCACGGCATGATGAGCGGCGACGTTTCATTCCATTTCATTCCTAGACCCAAATAGCACCACAGGAGGGGCCATGAACCCAGAAGACCTCAAACGAATCCTTGACGCCCTGAGCGCCGCCGATGTCCGTGAATTCAGCCTGAAGACCGGCAGCTTTGCCCTTGATCTGAAACGCGGCCCGCAGGCGATGGGCGGCCCCGCCTTTGCCCCCAGCGCCAGCGTGTCCAGCCCCAGTGGCCCCACCGCGCCCCAGCCAGCGGCCTTTGCACCTGCTCCTGCCGCCACTGCCAGCCCTGCCGCGCCCGCTGACGTGGTTCCCACCGCCTCTGCCCCTGCCGCCACTGCAGCCGCGCCAGAAGCGCCCGCTGCCCCTGCCAAGGCCGCCAGCACCGGAACGCCCGTCAAGGCTCCGATTGTGGGTACGTTCTATGCCTCCAGCAGCCCCGACGCCGCGCCGTTCGTCAAAATTGGCGACAGCGTCAGCGCGGGCCAGGTGCTGTGCATCATCGAAGCCATGAAGCTGATGAACGAGATCGAGGCGGAAACGGGCGGTGTGGTGCGCGAAATCCTGGTCAAGAATGCCGATCCGGTGGAATACGGCCAGACGCTGTTCGTGATCGAGTAAGCGGACCGTGGCCATGTTCAAGAAAATCCTGATTGCCAACCGGGGCGAAATTGCCCTGCGCGTGATTCGCACGGCCCGCGAAATGGGCATCAAAACGGTGGTCGTGTACTCCACCGCCGATGAAAAGAGCCTGCCCGTGCTGCTGGCCGATGAAAGCGTGTGCGTGGGGCCGCCCGCCTCCAACGCCTCTTACCTGAATATTCCCAACATCCTGTCGGCGGCCCTGATGACGGGCGCGGAAGGGATTCACCCCGGATACGGGTTTATGGCCGAAAACCCCGATTTTGCCGAGATGTGCCGCGACCACGGCATCGTGTTTATCGGCCCCACGCCGGAAAGTATGCGGGCGCTGGGCAGCAAGGCGGGCGGGCGCGAGATTGCCGCGAGCAGCAACGTGCCAGTGGTACCCGGAACAGGCGTGCTGGAAGACGTGGACGCTGCACTGTTGGCGGCCAAGCAGGTGGGCTACCCGGTGCTGCTGAAAGCCAGCGCAGGCGGCGGCGGACGCGGCCAAAAAGTGGTCCGGACGCAGGAAGAACTCAAGTCGGCCTTCAATCAGGCGCAGGAAGAAGCGCGGCTGTACTTTGGCGACCCCGCCATCATCATGGAAAAGTTTCTGGAAGAGTTCCGGCACGTGGAAGTGCAGGTCATGGGCGACGGCAACGGCCACGTGATCCACATCGGAGAGCGCGACTGTTCTATCCAGCGGCGTAACCAGAAGCTGATCGAGGAAGCGCCCAGTACGCTGCCCGCCACGTTGCGTCAGGAAATTCTGGACGCGGGCGTGCGCTTGGCCCAGCACGTGAACTACGCCGGGGCAGGCACGCTGGAATTCATCGTCGACCGCGACGGCAACTACTACTTCATGGAGATGAACACCCGGATTCAGGTGGAACATTGCGTGTCCGAGATGATTTCCGGGCTGGACTTCGTGAAGATGCAGCTTCAGATCGCGGCGGGTGAGGGCCTGCCGCTGAAGCAGGAGGACATCGTGCTGCGCGGCCATTCCATCGAATGCCGCCTGAACGCCGAGGACCCGGACAAGGATTTCCGGCCCGCAGCAGGCAAGATCGAGGACGTGCATTTTGCAGGTGGCCCCGGCGTGCGCGTAGACAGCCACGTGTACACGGGCTACGTGATTCCGCCGCACTACGACTCGCTGATCGGCAAGCTGATCGTGCACCACGACACCCGTGAACTCGCCATTGCCCGGATGAAACGCGCCCTGGAAGAAACCGTGATTCAGGGGCCGAAAACCACCATTCCGCTGTATGTGAAAATCATGGACAACCCGTTCTACAAACGCGGCGCGGTCATGACCAATTTCTTGAAAACAAGAATGGAGATGTAAGCCCGACAGCAGACAAGGAAGAACTGGCCTCACCTGTAGGCCAGTTCTTCCTTGTTGTGGTCAGTTTATTCGGCTTTCGCCATTACATCTTGCGGTCTTCTGCCACCTTGCCGAGAATAAAGAAAGTGGGTGCCCAGTGGCCCACAAACAGGCCATCGCGCTCTTTAACGGCCTCTTCTTTTCCGTCTGCAGACTTGCCTTTCAGGTAGTTGGAGGCCGAGACGAGGATGGACGCGAAGCCGAGGATGTACAAAATGTTGGAAATCTTCATGGGGTCACCTGCTTGTTGAATCAATAGGCTTGGAACGGTAGGCGGAGCAGCAAAACAAGCTGATACAAACGCTGAAGCTTGAATCGGCCACGCCCTCAAACGAACACGGCCCAACTTTGGCCCGGTTGGGTTGGGTCAAACGTGAGTCGGCACAGCATGTAAAGACTGCGTGCAGATTGGGTCAGAAAACCTTAAACTCGGCAGGCGCAGGTCTCTGAGCAGCCAACCGCCAAGCCTTTATTGCTTACCCTGACCCATGAGTTTGAGAGACCGCGACGCCTGCCTTTCAGAGCTGTCGGGAATGCTGTGGCCTGTTGAACCCCTCTTGGCTGCGGTTAAAATCACCTTGACAGCAGATGTTCTGGACATAGGGGCGGGCCATGGAACCCTGCTTGAATTCCTGCAGGCGCAGGGCCATCAGGGGCGACTGATGGGCATTGATCCTGTTCCAGGCGCATGCGTCCTCGGAGGTACAGCGGGAGCGCTGCCTTTTGCCGACGCCTCGTTCGACGTGGCGTTGATGGTGAGAATGCTTTCTCATGTGCCAGATGAGGTCTTGACCCTGAAAGAAGCGCGGCGGGTCGTGCGACCTTCCGGTCTGTTGGTGGTTGCTGCACACGGCGAAGGGCATCTGGCCGCCTGGTGGAAAGCGGGGGGACACTCCGCCGGGGCACCACAGTCATTCCCCGCAGGTTTTACGCGACAGGACATCCGAATACCCGTGACCATCACGGCAGCGGCCAATTTGGTGTTGGCCCGCAGTTACGGACTGGAGCCAGTCGGCCTCCCCACCGGCACGCTCTCAGATGAGCTCCATCTGCTGATGGGGACGCAGAACCGCTAGCCTTCCCCGCCACGCAAACAGCCCTGCCGCTCGCCCTGCGGTTTGGCCGCGCAGGCTTTGGCCCCCGCTATGAATGCAGGAATATTGCCCCCCACACGGGCCAACAACCGCTGAAAATCAGGCACCAATGAGCTATAGGCCGCCACCGCCCCCAACGAGGCATTGTTGACGCCACGTGCAAACCAACCGTCGTAGCCGCTGTAGCCGCCCCAACTGTCTCTGAGGGCAGCGTACTCGGCCTGTAGGCCGTCCAGCACAGCCTGTTTGCCTGCCCGCATCTGTTCCGGGGGTAAGGATTGGGCATACAGGCGCTCCAATTCGGCGCGGGTGCTCAGGAGTAAGGTTTCGAAGCCTGCTGCCCGTTCCTGTGCCAGTCGGTCTTGCTCGCGCAGTTCGGGCGTACCGTAGGCGGCCAGCCAGCGCCGCATTCCTTCTTCCTCAACCGCAACGGCGTAGGATTCGTTGAAAATGGTATCGCCCGCCACGTACAGGCTGGGGTGAGACAGTTCGTGAATGATGGTGCGGATCAGGCTGGCATCGGAGGCGCTGAGCATGCTGGACAGCACCGGATCGCGCAGATACCCCAGCGTACTGTAGGCACTCACGCCGCCCACCGTCACGTCTTCACCCGCTGCCCGCCGTGAGGCCGCATACGCCTGGGCATCAGCCTCGCGGAAGTAGCCCCGGTAGCCGACGCAGCCCGCCACCGGAAAACAGGACCTGTACAGGTTGATGCCCAATTCGGGGGCGCGGAACACGTTCCAGACCACCGCAGGCCGCCCCAGTTCCACGTAAGACTGGAAGGAGCCATGATCGGGCAGGCCCAGTTGGTTGAGGGCAAAGGCCCGCACCCGGCCCACCAATTCCAGCTTTCGGCGCGTTTCGGCAGGGGTCTGGGAATCGGCCAGCACCGCCGCCACCGGACGCGCCCGGCGCAGCAGATCCAGTTGCCCGCCCGCTGCTTGCGCCAGATACCGCACATCGGCGCAGCCTGCCAACAGAACGCTGAGTCCGGCAAAGGCCGCCAGCACCAGCCAACGGGAACGAACAAAGTTACGGGCCATGACCGCCAGTGTAGGCGTCATGACCCGTCAAGAAGGGTGAGTTATTCGGTTTACGTGTCTTACGTGTCGGGCTTTACTTGTCGAACTTTCCGTAGCCGGCAGCGCTGCGGCGCTGGGCACCACGGGCATAATCCATCTGCATTTCTACCGTTTCGTGCTTGCCGTCGGTAAAGGTGCTGGAGTGAATCCAGTAGTTGAGTTTGTCCTCGCCCAGCTGAACCCAGAATTTGTGCTCGTCTTCGGGGTCACGCCAGAAGACCACGTGCTCAAAACCGTTCTTCTGTGCCCAGGCGTCCACGTCCGCCAGAACACGGACCGCCTTGGGGTGAGGCATCTGAAAATCGCTGCCGTCGGACTCGTTGCGGAACTTGATGTCGGCCATATGACCTCTAGCCTAAGGGATAGCCAGTGAACTGAGCACATAGATTGACTAAGCGTCTGCTAAACATCGGGAGCCTGGTCAGCCGCCAATTCCGGCAAAGCAGGGCTGGAACGACTTTCTTCGGCCAGGCGGAAAGCGCCCGACTGGCAACGCTATTCTGTGGCCTGATGACGCCGGAACCGCCTGACCTGCTGCCCACCCCCCTCAAGGTCGCCACCCTCAACGTCAATGGGTTGCGGAGCGCCCTCCGAAAAGGCTTTGCCGACTGGGTCGAGCGCACCCAGCCCGACGTACTGCTGCTTCAGGAAGTACGGGCCGACCCCATGCCGGACGCCCTACCGGGCTACGAGGGCGCGTGGTTTCCGGCACAGAAACCCGGCTACAGCGGCGTCGCCGTCCTCTCGCGCACGCCCCTGTCCGATGTACGCGTGGGCCTGCTGCACGGCGCTCTGGACGCTGAAGGCCGGGTGCTGAGCGCTGTGATTCAGGGCATTCGATTTGCCAGCGTGTACCTGCCCAGTGGCAGCCGGGGCACGCGCCAGACCTTCAAGGATGAGGCCCTGGGGGTATTTCAGGACTGGACCGACGCGCTGCTGGCCGAGGGCACACCGCTGGTCATCGGCGGCGACTACAACGTGGCCCATCAGGAACTCGACCTGAAGAACTGGCGCAGCAACCAGAAAAATAGTGGTTTTTTGCCCCATGAACGCGAATGGATGACGGCGCATCTGGCGGGCGGCCTGACCGATACCCACCGCGCCAGTCTGGGCGATCTGCCTGCCTACACGTGGTGGAGCAACCGATCAGGTGCCTTCGACAACGATGTGGGCTGGCGCATCGATTACCTGCTGGCCGCCGGAGTGGAGGTGCGGGACGTGCAGGCTGACCGGTTTGCCCGCCTCAGCGATCATGCACCGATCGTGGGCACCGTGATTTTGGACGGGCCGGGGGTGGAGTGAAGTTCTAAGCGTCTGGGTTGTGTCAGAGGAACGGGGGTAAGTTCAGTGCAGCGCGTTCAAGAACGAAGTCAACTGCCCGACACCCCTCTTGCTTGCCCAAGGAGCCGCTATGCGCTTATCACGGATGCTTCTGCCCACGCTGCTCCTTTTCCTGACGGGTCCCGTTGCCTCTGCCCCATCCGATCAGTGGAAGCGCCAACTGAGCCAAACCCTGTGCAGTACGCCTTGCGCGGGCCAGTGGCATAGCCCTCAGGTGGCCCCGGACGGCCATTCGGTGACGGTGGCGGAAACCAGAGGGGCCGTGACCTCACTCTGGAAATTCAGCTGGGGCGAGGCGGCCAAAAAAGTGCTGATCTATCAGGGGCCGGTGCTGCTATGGACGCTTGACCTCGCGCCCGTGCTGCTGGTACTGACACCCGAGTACACCCTGCTGAGCTACAACATCAACCAGAACAAGGTGATCTGGAGCCGACCCGTGGCGATGCTGGGGAGTGCGCCCACGTCGCTGACACCGCTGATCCCCGGACGGATACTGGCCCTGACCAATCGGCCCGGCATCAACGCAGACCACACCGAGTTGCGCGACAGCAGGAACGGCGACGCCTTGCAGACCGACCCCCGGTTTCAGGTGCAACTCAGCCCCAGCGTGCCTCAGCAGTTTTCCGAACCCCGGCCCAGTGCCGACCTGAAAGCGAAAGAGCGTGTGCAGCAAGGCTCGGTGGCGGCCCAGCTTGGCCATCCGGTGGGCACTGGAGGAGACGCGGTGCGGCTGGACGTGTATCAGTTCATCACCGAAGAGGTGGAGTGTGTGGCCTGCGGCTTCAACAAGTAGCGGCGTCAACAAATGAAAGCAGGGGCTGAACGAATCCAAGATGGGTGGTGCAGACCTTCAGCCGTCCAGCACGGCTTCCCCTGACCCCAACGCTGTCCCCCGATGTTTAAGCGTCGGCATAAGCTGGGGGTCAGCAGCGCGGGCGGGGCCATGTGTTAAACTGGAGGGGCTTCCGGGTGGTACAGGAAAGCGCCCCCGCGATACCGTGCGGCCCAGTGTGGCCTCAGGGCAGAGCGGATGCAGGGCGGCCCCCCGTGACAAGCGATCATCTATCCCCGTGGGCGGCCAGTGCTGACCGGGGCGTACGCGGCAAACAGGGCCAGTAGGCTGGGGCCGCGTGCCCCACACGAAATCAGAACCCACGGGCAGCAAGCTAGACCCCAGGTGCGGAATGCCTAAAGTGAACAAGGGGGGTGCGGCGCAGAACGTGAACAGCGTCAGCGCCGACTCCGAACAGACAATGAAGCCCGACCCGGCGAAGGCCGCACAGGGACAGCAAGGCAAGCGGCAGCGCAAGGCGACCACGCCCGCGCAGGCTGCGCCCCAATCGGCGGCGGATGCCGTCAAACCCAGCAAGAAACCCACCAGACCCAAGCCTGCCCCTGCTGCCGTAGCGCAGGAACAGGCCGCCGAGATGGCCACGCCCGCAGCAGAACCCCTGTTGACGGTGGCCGCTGAAGCACAACCCACCGGAATCGCGCCAGCACGCGCCAAACGGGGCCGCAAGGTGCCCGCAGAAACTGCGCCTGCTGAAGCTGTCATGGACGCTCAGACAGAGCCGGAAGCGCCAGTCAGCGCCCAACCAGAACCTCAGGCCGAAGCTCCTGTGGAGCAGCCCAAGACTGCTGCACCCAAGCGGGGCCGTAAAGCGCCAGTCAACCCCGCGCCCGTTGAGGCCGGAGAAGAAGTGGCCGCTGAAACCACCACCTCTCCCCTGCCGGAACCTGCGCCCGCAGAATCTGTACTGGCTGAACCCGACGCGCCCGTGCCTGCTGTAAAAGCCAGGCGTGGGGGCCGCAAGGTCAGTGTGCCAGCCGCAGAAGTGGCCGAAGTCGAGACCGCCCAAGCGGAAGCGATCACACCAGTTGAGGAAGAAGTTGCGGTGGAAGCCGCGCCTGCAGAGGCCGCAGTTGCCCCCGCCAAGCGCCCGCGCAGGGCCAAATCCGACGCGCCCGCAGTAGTGCTGACGGGCGGCACGGCAGACAGCAATACGGTAGAGACGGCGGTGCTGGAACTGGCCGAAGCGGTCAGCCCCACGCCCACCGACGACGCCGCGCCTGCCGCTGTGGACGCTGAACCAGTCCTGTTGGAAGTACCGATCAAGCCGCGCAAAGACCGCAAAGCCAAGGCCGTGGTGGCCGATGCCCCGGCTGCCCCTGCCCTCCTTGATGTGCCTCTGACCGAGGTGCTGAGCGGTGTGGAAGCTGTGCCTGTGGAAACGCCCGCAGGAGAAATGCAGGAACTTGCAGTGGCCGAACCCGCACCCGCCGCCCAGCCTGCCCCTCCAAAGGCGAGCCGTGCGAAGGGGAAAGGCCGGGGCAAGCAGACCGACGCTGCCCCTGCACAGACCGAACAGGCCGTGGCCGAACAGCCCGCACAGGTGGAGCCGGAAGAAGCCGGGCCAGCACAAGCGCAGGCCGAAGCTTCGGACACTCCCGACTCCGACAACGAAGACAACCAGAATCCCGCCCGTGACATCGTGATCGCCCAGTTGCGGAAACTGGGACGGCCCGTGCATGTGCGCGATCTGGAGCGTACCTTCACGCGCCAGACCATCTCGCGGATTGGCGACTGGCGCAGCCTGGAAGCCCTGCTGGATACCCTCACGGAATCCGGCGAAGTGGTGCGGACCCGCCGCCATACCTACGGCCTGCCCGAAGCGATGAGCCTCGTGCGTGGACGCTTTCAGGCGTCGGCAGCGGGCTTCGGCTTCGTGGTGCCCGACAGCGGCGGCGAAGATTACTACGTGGCCGAGGGCAACACGATGGAAGCCTGGAACGGCGACATCGTGCTGGTGCGGATGGAAGGGCGCGGCGGCACCGGCAATGGCGGCGGCAGCTACGGCAGCAGCGGCCCACGCCGGGGCCAACGCGGCGACGGCAGCCCGCGTGCCAGTGTGGTTCGCATCGTGCAGCGTGCCTACAAACAGCTTGTGGGCACGCTGGAATTTCATCACGGCCACCCGATCCTCAAGCCTGACGATCACCGCGCCCGTCACCGGATTCTGGTGTTCCCGGAAGGTATAGAAGGGCTGGAGCAGGGCGCACGCGTGGTCACCGAGTTGTACTGGCCCGAACACACCGGAGAGGATGAAGTCTTCGGTCAGATCAAGCGCGTGCTGGGCAACGAGGACGATCCCGAAACCGAAACGGAAGCCGTGATCGTGAAGTTCGGCCTGCGCGGAGAGTTTGCGCCCGAAGCCGTGGAGCAGGCCAACGCTATTCCCGCCGAGATTCCGGCGGAGG
>JAQBPF010000082.1 GCA_028287665.1 Deinococcus sp.
TGATGGCCCGGTGTTCTACCGTCACGATTCCGGCGTCGGGGCGGCTGCCACTGGCGCGGGCCTCCAGCACTTCCGATTCGGCGTGGATGGTGTCGCCGTGAAACACGGGGCGCGGAAACACCACGTCGGTCAGGCCCAAATTGGCGATCAGGGTGCCCAGCGTCAACTCGTGCACACTCAGGCCCACCAGCAGGCTCAGCGTCAGCAGGCTGTTGACCAGAGGCCGACCAAATTCTGTGCCCGCCGCATACTCGTGATCCAGATGGAGCGGCTGCGGATTCATGGTCATGGTCGTAAAGAACACGTTGTCGGCCTCGGTGATGGTGCGCGTCACACGGTGGCGAATCAGCGTGCCGGGGGTCAGTTCCTCAAAGTAACGGCCTTGCGGGCGGTTCAGGTCTTCATTCATGGTTGCCCGATTGTGCCCCGACTTCCGCCTGTGTAGGTTCCGCTTCGGCCTGTGCAAGTAAAGCTCTGGCTTTGGCCAGCATCGGTTCGTCGATCATTTGGCCCTCGAAAGTCATCACACCCCGTCCAGCTTCGGCGGCGGCGTGGGCAGCCTCCAGCAGGCGGCGGGCACGGGCGGTGTCAGCGGGCGTGGGGCCGAATATGCCGTGGCACAGCGGCACCTGCGCCGGATGAATGCACAGCTTGCCCGCGTAGCCCAGCGCCCTGCCCTGTAAGGCGTCCGTCCGAAAAACGAGGTCGTCGTTCAGTCTGGTCACCACGATATCCAGCGCCGGAACGCCCGCCACCCGCGCCGCCAGGGCCACCCGTGAGCGGGCGTACAGAACCTCCAGATTGGGTGTTCCAGAGGGCTCCGACAGGCGTGTGCCACCCAGATCGGTGGTGTAGTCCTCTGCGCCGAAGTAGGCCCACGCCACCGCAGGCACGGCCATGATTTCCTGCGCGTGCCACACGCCCAACGCGGTTTCCAGTCCCGCCATGATCGGCAGACTCAGGCCGTGTGCAGCCAGGGCAGTGGCGACCGCCTGGGCCTCGGCCCCCGATTCCAATTTGGGCACCACGACGCCCGCCAGTTCGGGGGTCAGGGCGTGCAGATCGTCGGCAAAATAGGGCGAGAGGGGCGCATTGATCCTGACAAACACATTCAGCCTGGGATGGGCCGCCACCAGCTCCCGCGCCGCATCCCGCGTAATGATCCGGGCCTCGGCCTTGGCTTCCGGTGTGTTGGGCACGGCGTCTTCGAGGTCTAAAACCACCGCGTCGGGATCGCTGCGGGGCAGTTTGGCCATCAGATCGGCGCGGTTGCCAGGCGCAAACAGCACGCTGCGGGGGCGGGTCAGAGCCGGATTCATGGGGTCTCCGGCAAAAAGGAACGAACGTTTGTTGACTGGAGCATGAGGGGTAGTTTACGGCGCGAGATGACTGGTCGAAGTCGGGTTGATGTTGTCTCCAGAGGAGTACCATCAACCCGCCCGCCTGTCCTTCTAAGCTCAGGCCATGTGGAATCCGCAGCAATATCTCCAGTTTCAGCAGGAGCGGGATCGGCCTTTTTTTGACCTGCTGGCGCAGGTGCAGGGGCAGCCAAGCACGGTGGCCGACTTGGGTTGCGGCACGGGCCACCTGACCGCTGCTCTGGCCGAACGCTGGCCGGGAGCAGACGTGCTGGGCCTCGACAGCAGCGCGGAAATGCTGAGCAAGGCCGCCGCCTACACTGGCCCAAATTTGACCTTTCATCAGGCCGACTTGCGTGAGTGGCAGCCCGCCGCGCCGCTAGACTTGCTGATCAGTAATGCGGCCTTGCAGTGGGTGGACGGTCACGCCCAACTCATTCCGCGTCTGGCCGGATTCGTGGCAGCGGGCGGCACATTTGCTTTTCAGGTTCCAGGCAATTTTGATGCGCCCAGCCATACGCTCTTGGCCGAAGTCTTGGCCCGCCCACGCTGGGCAAAGCTTCAGGCTGAAGTCCGCGACAAGGCCACCCTCGGCGCGTTTGGCCCCGCCGAATACGCCGCGCTGTTGGCCCCGCTCGGATTCACCGTCAACGCCTGGGAGACGACCTATCTCCATCTGTTGCCCGCGCCGACAGACGGCGGAAACGCGGTGCTGGAATGGGTGAAGGGAACGGCGCTGAGGCCCGTGCTGGCACAGCTTGATGCTCCAGATGCTGCTGAATTCCTGGCCGAATACGGCTCAGAGCTGGCGCGGGCTTACCCCGTTCAGGCTTACGGCACTCCCTTTCCGTTCCGGCGCGTATTCGTGGTGGCGCAACGTTTGGCTTAACTCTGACTTAGGCCAGCACGTAAGCTGCGTCCCGCTTTCCCACACCGCGTTTCAGTAACAGGCCGTCTTGCACCAAGCGCCGCAGCACGCGCCACGATTGCTGCGGCGTCAGGGCGCAGGCGGCGCGGAGTTCCACATTTCGCACGCTGCCCTGTTCACGCGCCAGGGCGAGGGCCACTGCACGAACCTCGGCGGCGGAGGGGCCATCGGTTTGGGTGGGTTTGTGGGCACGGGCGGGGCGTGCAGCGGGCGCGGAAGGGGGGAGCGGGTGGCCTTCCGGTTCGGCCAACTGGGGAGGTGGGGTAGCTCTGACG
>JAQBPF010000123.1 GCA_028287665.1 Deinococcus sp.
CCGTTGGGATTGGGGTGTTGGGTTTGTGGTTCAGTCATGGTGGGCCTCATGGGGTGGGGTGGATGTCAGGCGAATTCTGGAGAAAGAGGCGCTCAGGACTGCTCCGCCGAGCTGAACTCGGCCCGCGTGAACCCAGCAGCTTCAGGTGCCCTGGGTGGCCTGAGCCTGCGTGACCTGAAGAGCCAGCGCGTAAGCGTCATTCTTACGCAAACCCTGCCGCATGAGCGCGTCACGTATATCCCTGACCCCCTGCCCCGCTGCGGCCCACGCCCGCGCCTGCTCTGCCGGATCGGTCACGGGCTGCGCTGGGTCGACCTCGCCCTCAGGTCGGCCTGCCACCACCAGCACGATTTCGCCGCGTGTGCCCGCCTCAAAATGGGCGGCCAGTTCTGCCAGAGTGCCGCGCCGGGTTTCCTCAAACCGCTTGGACAGTTCCCGCGTTACGCTGGCCTGCCGCGCCTCCGTACAGCTGCCTGCCAGATCCATCAGGGTGGCGTGCAGGCGGTGAGGACTTTCGTAGATGATGCTGGTTTCGGCCCGCGCCGCCACCGCACTCAGCCGGGTTTTGCGGTCTTTGCCCGAACGCGGCAGGAAGCCTTCAAAGGTAAAGCGGGCATTGTCCAGGCCAGAAAGCACCAGCGCGGGCACGAAAGCCGTGGCTCCGGGCAGCACTTCTATGGGCACACCCACGGCAATGGCCGCCTGCACGAGTTCTGCGCCAGGGTCGCTGATGCCGGGCGTGCCCGCATCGCTGACGTAAGCCAGGCGGGCGTAGCGTTCCAGCACCTGCGGGGCGCGGCGCATGGTGTGGGCGTCCAGACGCACCAGCGGTTTGCGGATCCCCAGATAAGACAGCAGCGCCCCGGTGCGGCGGGTGTCCTCGCAGGCCACGGCGTCGGCGGCCCGCAGGACTTCTATGGCCCGCAGGGTCAGGTCGCCCAGATTGCCTACCGGCGTGGGCACCAACCAGACCCGCGCTCCATCTGGAATAGGACTGAGCGGAGGCAGGTCGGCAGAGGCCCATGCTGTCTCTCCTGCTTCTGTTGCCTCTGACCCGTCTCCGTCCGAAATCAGTTCGTCGACGCTGCCGCCTTCCACGGCGTCTTCCTGTGTGCGGCTCACTGCGCCCTACTCATCAGACGGCTGATGCCCTGCCGCGCCTTCCAGCTGCAAGTGCGACATCGCCAGTCCTGGCGTGGGCTTGACGCGCACCCGCACCTTGCGGGGACGTTTCAGGGCGCTGGTGATCCGGGCGCGGAGCAATTCGGTTTCGCCCACCGTCACAGTAACCACCGTGCCTTCTGGCAAGCGTGCGCCGATCAAGACCACGACCCCATCTTCGACAATGCCCTTATACGCCCTCATAGCTGCTCTCCTTGCTTCTGTTTCCCAGCTCCCTGCTCTGTGGACCCACTCCGGCAACCTTCATGCCCATCAGGATACGCATCTGCCCAGCTCTTATCCCGTGCAGACTCACGCTTCACGTCCCTGCGCCCGGCGCTGGCGGCGTTCGGCATTGGACAGGGCCTCGCGCAGAGCCACGATTTCGCTCTCGCGGGCACCGCCCAGACGCGCAAAGCGGTCGATCACCTCGGCGGCCTCGCGGCGGCGGTCCAGGCGAAGCAGGATCAGGCCCAGATGTTCGCCGCCCACAAAATAGGCGCGGGGGCTGGACGGATCGGCGGCCACCTGCGCCCGCGCCGCCGCCAGCCGCTGCACCGTGATCCGGTGACGGGTGACCTGCCAGCGCACCACGTAGGCCGCCAGCGCAAAGGTCAGGACGGCGCCCAGCATAGATGCGCCCAGCACTTCGGGCACGCCCAACTGAGCGCCCAGCCGCACCGTCAGCGGAAAGCTGAACGACAGCACCACCAGCACTGCCAGAGTCGCCGCGTAATTCAAGTGCGCCCCCCAGCTGGGAGCCAAAGCAAACCGGACATACCTGCCAGTTTAGCGGGCGGGGCGTGCGGGCGCTGTGTGGCTGTGTACTGCGGGTCAAGCATGAGTCACACAACCCAGGGTCTGCGGCCCGGAACCAGTCCTCCAGAACAAGCGCCAGTAGAAGTCTGATAGTAGCAGTTGGGAAGAAGACAGACCCGCGCCTTCTGGCCTCACCTCTTCTGCCAGACTGCCCCCATGAGAGTGCACCTGATTACCGTGGGCGAACCCAAACTGGCGTATGCCCGCGCAGGCTGGGATGAATACGAAAAACGCCTGCGCCGCTACCACAAGGTCACAGTGACGCGGGTGGCAGGCAAAACGCAGGCAATGGAAAGCGAGGCCATTCGCCGCGCCGCCGGAAAGACACCGCTGATTTTGCTCGATCCACGCGGCCAGCAGTTCACATCGGAGGGGTTGGCGGCGTACTTGGATGGGCAGGGGGTGAGCGGCACTGGCGAATTAGCTTTTGCTATCGGCGGCCCGGAGGGACACACCGACGAGTTGCGGGCCGGAGCCTATGCGCTGTGGAGCCTCGGCACCCTGACCCTGCCGCACGATCTGGCGATGGTGGTGCTGGCAGAAGCGCTG
>JAQBPF010000015.1 GCA_028287665.1 Deinococcus sp.
TGGATTCCACCGAATTGACCCTGAATCTGGAATCTCGCCTGTTGCCGGGAATATTCACGGCGGGCCAGATCAACGGAACCAGCGGTTATGAGGAAGCGGCGGCACAGGGTCTGGTGGCCGGAACTGCCGCTGCCCGCCGCGCCGAGGGCCTACCCGAACAGTTCATTGGCCGCGAAACCGGTTATCTGGGCGTGATGCTGGATGATCTGGTCTTCAAGGGCAGCGACGAACCCTACCGCATGATGACCAGCCGGGTAGAACATCGCCTGCTGATGCGCCAGGACAACGCCGACGAACGCCTGACTACGCTGGGCCACGACTTGGGCTTGGTGGATGACCTTGAGCGAGACCGTGTGGCGGCCAAGTATGGGCGAGTGGCCGACGCCGTAGCTGAATTAGGCCGCCAGCGTGTACAGGGTCAAACCGGGGATGCTTGGTTGCGCCGTCCAGAATTCACCCTGCCGGATGTGGAAGCTTTGGGATTCACTCTGCCCGTGCTAGACGCTGCCGAGCGGGAAGCACTGGAAATCCGGGTGAAATACGCTGGATATATCGCACGGGCCGAAACGCAGCTGAAGTCGGAAGGGCGGGCGCGGGAGCTGAGTCTGGCGGGCGTGGATTTCACAGGGATTGCGGCTCTGTCGAACGAAGCCCGCGAGAAGCTGGCGCGGGTGCGTCCACTGACCGTGGAACAGGCGTCACGGGTTCCCGGTGTGCGCCACGCCGATATCAGCGCCCTGCTGGTTCACCTGAAACGTCAGTCTGCTTAACAATGTTTCACGGGAAACTTGACGGTGAAACAAATCTGGTGGTGAATTGAACGAGGGCGCTTGACCTGAGCCACGTTTCACGGGAAACTTGACGGTGAAACATGGATACGCTCCCAGAACCCTCCCTCTCAACCACGCCCTTTGATCAGGGCTTGCTGCTGGGCATCCTGATAGGCGAGGGGCATTTCGGCGGTGACGGCAAGCAGGCGCACATCACCCTGAGGATGCACACCCGCCACCGCAAACTCTTTGAGGCAATGCTGCGAATCTGCCCCGGCTCGCGGTTGTACGGTCCCTACGATCACGGTGGACGGCAGTACTACCAGTGGATGGCGCGGGGCAAGGTGCTGCGCGAACAACTGATTCCGCTGCTGGACGCGCTGCCGATGGCCGAGCTGGATGACCATGTATTCGAGCGCTACTTAGATATGAAAACGAGGTACGGCCTGATGAATACACCCGAATTGACACCCGAACCGCAGGACAAGCTGTGACGCCGGAAGGACAGGATCTGTTGTTGCGGGGCGGCGACGCGCTGGGACTAGACCTCACGCCACACCTGCCCGCTTTTGCCGAACTGCTACGGCTGCTGCTGGAAGGCTCGGCCCGCACCAACCTCACCGCCCTCAAAGAAGAACCAGACATCATCCTCAAGCATTTCGTGGATTCGCTGACGTGCTTGCAGGGTGGCTACCTTCACGGGGTTCAGCGGGTCGTAGACCTGGGCACCGGCGCGGGCTTTCCCGCTTTGCCCCTCGCCATCGTGCAGCCTGACCTGCAACTGGTTCCGGTAGATTCCACCCGCAAGAAGATCGAGTTTGTGGCCGCCACCGCCGCCGCACTGGGCCTGACCAACGTCAATCCGCTGGTGGGCCGCGCAGAGGAATTGGGTCAAGACCCCGAACACCGCCAGCGCTATGACCGCGTGGTGGTGCGCGCAGTGGCCGCGTTGCCGATCCTGGCGGAATTGGCTCTCCCTCTTCTCCGCGAAAACGGATTGCTGGTGGCCCAAAAAGGCCCCATCAGTAACGAAGAACTCAACGCGGGGCGCCGCGCATCGGGGGAAGTAGGCGGCAAGGTGCAGGTAGTTGATCCCTTTACACTGCCGATTCTGGGCGACGCCCGCACACTGATCGTGATTGAAAAGCTGAAGCCCACGCCTGCCAAATATCCCCGGCGTCCGGGCGTCCCGAACCATCAGCCTTTGTTCTGGAACGGCAATACGTGAGGCGACTCTTCTGTGCAGTCATGCATCCGGTCCGTTCAATCACGGTATCTTCACTGGCAATGCTCGCAGTCAAGGAACTTCAGTGAAGACCATCGGCGTGGTCAATCAAAAAGGTGGTGTGGGCAAGACGACCACCGCCATCAATCTGGCCGCTTACCTCGCGGCGGGCGGGCGGCGCGTGCTGCTGCTGGATATGGACCCACAGGGCAACGCCACCAGTGGGCTGGGCCTCCGTGGGGCCACCGAGGGGCTGTACGAGGCACTGGGTGAACCGGGCCGGGTGGCCGAATTTACACGCACGACCGATCAGACGGGGCTGGATGTGTTGCCCGCCACGCCTGATCTGGCGGGCGCTGGGGTAGAGCTGGCCGAGGACCCGGACGCCCTCACGCGCCTGCTGGCCAGCGTGAAAGGCTACGATCTGGTGCTGATAGACGCCCCGCCCAGCCTGGGCCCATTGACCGTGAATGTGCTGGCCGCCGCCGACGCCCTGCTGATTCCTCTGCAGGCTGAATATTACGCGCTGGAAGGCCTGGCCGGAATGATGGAAACCGTGGAGCGCATTCAGGGCGGCCTCAATCCGCGTCTGAAAGTGCTGGGCGTGGCCCTGACCATGTTCGACGGCCGCACCAATCTGGCCCAGGAAGTGGAAACGATGGTGCGCCAGCATTTTGGGGAACTGGTGTTCTGGTCGGTCATTCCGCGCAACGTGAGGTTGTCGGAAGCGCCCAGCTTTGCCAAGCCCATCAACGCGTTTGCGCCCCTGTCGAGCGGCGCGGCGGCCTACAAGCGGCTGGCCGAAGAGGTGATGCAGCGTGTCGAAAAAATCTAGCCTGGGGCGCGGCCTGGACGCCCTGCTGGGCAAACCTCAATCTGAAATCAGCAGCCTGACCGGAGTGCAGACCCTGCGGCTGGACCGGATCGTGCAGGCGGCCTATCAACCCCGGCAGGTGTTTGCCGCCGAGGGACTGGCGGAACTGGCCCAGAGCATCCGGGAAAAAGGCGTGCTGCAACCCCTGTTGGTGCGCCCACGCGGCGACGCCTTTGAGATCGTGGCGGGCGAACGCCGCTGGCGGGCCAGCCAACTGGCAGGTCTGACCGAACTCCCGGTGATTATTCGGGATCTGGCCGACCGGGAAGCGCTGGAAATTGCGATTGTCGAGAACCTGCAGCGCGAGGACCTGGGGCCACTGGAAGAAGCGCGGGCTTACCAAGCGCTGCTGGATCATGGGCTGAATCAGGAAGGAGTGGCGCAGGCGGTGGGCAAGGGCCGCAGCACCGTCTCCAACGCGCTGCGCCTGCTGACTCTGGGAGAGGCCGCGTTGAGGGCCCTCGACAACGGCGAGATCAGTGCCAGTCACGCCCGCGCCATCCTGGCCCAACCTCCCAAGGACCGGGACTGGGCGCTGGAACAGATCGTCTCGCGTGGCCTGAATGTCCGCGACGCCGAAGCCCTAAAACGGGACACCAGAGCCGAGAAGCCTGCGGCGCACACGCCCATTGCCGTGAATCCGCCGCGCACTTACCGCCAGCTGGAACTGGACCTCAGCCGCCGCACGGGTACACGGGTACGAATCACGGGGGAAGACAAGGGGCGGGTGGAGCTGAACTACGGCTCACGCGAGGAGTTGGACCGAATTCTGGAGTTGCTGGGATTCACCGCCGAGGACTAATTCAACAGCCCAAAAGAAAGAGGGGAGAGGCCGTCAACAGCCTCTCCCCTCTGTGCTTTGAGTCCTCAGCGGCGCGTGCCCACCAGGAAGATATTGGGCCAGGGACGGTAAACGCTCCGCAAAATGTCCTGCTTGAAGGCCTGACCGTTGCGGATGAACTTGCGGGTCACCTCTAAAGTGGCTCCGGGGGCGGCCCAGTCCACCTGCTTGCGCTGTCCGGCAGGCAAAGTGGGATCAGAGATCAGGCGGTCGGCGGGCGAGGGACGGCTGCTGAGCGTGCGCGGCGCACCCACTTCTACTGTGTAGTCGCGGGTCTTGCCGAACACGGCGATGGTCAGACGGGCTTCGTCATCGTTCCATTCGGTCTGGAACCACAGTGCCCCGCCCGTATCGTTGGCAAACTTCAGGTCCAAATTGGGCTGATAGATGGTGGCGTCCAAGCCCTGCGGATCATAATAATGCACCTGATAGGAGTGGTTCTGGCGCTGAAGGGTCGACAGGCCCGCACCGTAAAGGGTACGAAATACGGTCGTGCTGACTTGACAGATGCCGCCGCCCACGCCATCGGCGGTGCGTTCTCCGGAGATGACCAGACCCGTGACAAAGCCGTTTTTGGTGTTGATGGACCCCACAACCTGATTGAAGGAAAACACTTTCCCCTCGATCAGACGGTCTTTGAAGCGGGACGCCCCCACATGAATGTTGGTGATCCGGGCCGCGCTGCTGCCGAAGTAATTCGTTTCGCCCGTTCCGAGATGTTGGGTGATGCCACGGGAAGAAAAGAAGTTGAGCGTACGCTCTGGAGCCACCTGTCCAGACACGATAATGCTGGCCTGCACGCCCTCTGGGTTCTTGAGAACAGCCTCGATGCTGGCGCGGGTCTTGTCCATATTGATGATCAGCCCATTGCGCTGCACCACGGCCCAGCCGTCCCACAGTTCTTCGAACCGGGCATCTTCGGGCGTGGAAGGCAGCTCGGCCACAAACTTTTTCAGGTCGGCCTCCAGCGACGCACTGATGGTGCCGCCTCGCTGGCGGAGTTGGGCCACCCGCGTACTGGACAGGGTCAACGTCCGCGTGAAGGGCAGGGTGGTTTTTTTGCCGTCTACCAGGGCAGGCCACTCCGTCCTCACCGTGATGAGCAGTGGTGCGGAGCGGGCGGGCGTAACCTTGACCGTGGGCTGAGGCGGGGTGGGCGCAGGCTGAGGCGGGGTGGGTACCACGGGCTCAACAGGCGGCACAGGCACCGGGACTGGGTCGGCCGCAGGAACAGGCGGCGTGGGCACAGGCACGGTAGGAGCAGGCACTGGGGGCGCTTCTACGGGCGGTACATCTACCGGAGGCGCTTCTACAGGTGGCACCTCCACAGGTGGCGTGGGGGCCGGTGGGGTCGCGCTGGGCGGCACAGGTGGGAGAGGCAACGCCGGAATGGTGATTGGATTGGTCACCGGCACGGGTGGGGTGTCCGTCTGGGCCGCCGCGCCGCCCAACAGGGCCCCGCCCAATACCGCGCTGATCAGCACTGTGAATGTTCCTGCACGCCTGAGTTGACCCTTCATGCCCGGCAGTATTTCACGCGCTCCAGGCTAAATTGTGAAGTGCCTGAAGCTGATGGGGGAGCTGTAAACAGGCTCAGCGGGCCAGCAGCGCCGCGCCTTTTAACTGCCGCCCGATTTCGGCCACCGCTGCCAGAGCGTGATGCCGCCCGTTTTCGATAAAGACCTGATTGGTTTTGCCCGCAAAGCCCGCGCTGCCCACCACGAACAGGCCCGGCGTGCTGCTTTCGTAGGCCTCAGAGAGCACAAGGCAGGCGTCGGGCTGCTGCGCCAGATTCAGCCCATTCAGGAAGCTGAGGTCGGGGCGGTATCCAGTCAGGGCAAAAGTAAAATGCGTGGGCAGCTCAAAGGTGCTGCCGTCGGCCAGCTCAATCCGGGTCAGATCAGGCAAAATCTCCACGACCCGCGAGTTGAAGTGGGCGGCGATGCTGCCTTCCTTGATGCGGTTTTCCAGATCCGGGCGCACCCAGTATTTGATGGTGGATTTGAGTTCGGGCGCACGCACCACCATCGTTACTTTGGCCCCGCCGCGCCACAGGTCCAGGGCAGCGTCGGCGGCGCTGTTGCCCGCACCGATCACGGTCACGTTCAGGCCCATGAACGGGTGCGCCTCGGTGTAGTAGTGCGACACGTTGTCGCCGTCCTCACCGGGAATGCCCAGATGCAGAGGATTGTCGTAGTAGCCCGTTGCCACGACCACACGCCTCGCCTCCACCACGCCGGGGGTGCCGTCCCTCGCCTCTATTTCCAGCGTGAAGCCCGCCGGGGCCGCGTGAATATCGGTGACGGTGGTGTACTGCTCCACATTCAATTCTTCCCGCTGCGTCACCAGGCGGTAGTACATCAGGGCGTCGCGGCGATCCGGTTTGTCGTGGCCCGTGACCATCGGATGGTTGCCGATTTCCAGTTCGGGAGCGGTGGTAAAAAACGTCATGTAGGTGGGGTACTCGAAAATAGCGTTGACCACGCAGCCTTTTTCCAGCACCACGTAACTCAGGCCCGCGCGTTTGCACGCTATTGCCGCCGCGAGTCCCACCGGGCCAGCCCCCACAATTGCCACATCTATCAGACCACTCATGCCGCCCATTC
Source organism: Deinococcus sp. (assembly GCA_028287665.1). Classification (GTDB taxonomy): domain Bacteria; phylum Deinococcota; class Deinococci; order Deinococcales; family Deinococcaceae; genus Deinococcus. The sequence goes on from JAQBPF010000015.1 coordinate 6,317, forward strand.
TGGCAGGGGAGAGGAGGGGAGACCGTAAGGAAGGGCGTCTGATGGGGCTTGTCTAAGGGTCGAGGGTCGGAGGGTCGAAGAACGGCGTTCAGGAAGTGGCGAGGATTGCCCACACTCCACGATCCACACTCCACGTTCTCCCCGCTAAACTTGAAGCATGACCGACACCCGTACCCCGGCCACCCGCACCGAATCCGACACGATGGGCAAGCTGGAAGTTGCCTCTGACCGTTACTGGGGCGCACAGACCGAGCGCAGCATTCACAATTTTCCGATTGGGCGCGATACGTTCGTGTGGGGCCGCCCGGTGATTCAGGCACTGGGAATCCTGAAAAAGGGTGCGGCGCAGGCCAATGCCGACCTGGGCGAATTGCCGCAGGATGTAGCCGACCTGATCGTGCGGGCCGCCGATGAAGTGATCGCGGGCATGCTGGACAGCCATTTTCCGTTGGTGGTGTTTCAGACCGGAAGCGGCACCCAGAGCAACATGAACGCCAACGAGGTGATCTCCAACCGCGCCATAGAACTGGCGGGCGGCGTGCTGGGCAGCAAAGCGCCCGTACATCCCAACGACCATGTGAACCGGGGCCAGAGCAGCAACGACACCTTTCCCACCGCCATGCACATTGCCGTGGTGCTGGAACTGAACCACCGCCTGTACGGCAGCGTGGGCAAACTGCGGGACACGCTGCACGCCAAGGCCGAGCAGCACGCCGGACTGGTGAAGGTCGGCCGCACACACCTGCAAGACGCCACGCCGATCACGCTGGGCCAAGAAATCGGCGGCTGGGTGGCCCAACTGGACTACGCCCTGGCCGAAGTGAAGCACGCCGAAGCGGGCCTGTACGACCTCGCCATCGGCGGTACGGCTGTCGGCACGGGCCTGAACGCTCACCCCAAATTCGGTGATCTGGCCGCGCAAAAGTACGAGGCAGAAACGGGCTTCCCCTTCCGTTCGGCAGAGAATAAATTCGCAGCCCTCAGCGCCCACGACGCGCTGGTGCAGACCTCGGCGGCGCTACGAACGTTGGCTGGAGCCTTGATGAAAATGGCGAACGACGTGCGCTGGCTCGCCAGTGGCCCCCGCAACGGCATCGGTGAAATCGTGATTCCGGAGAACGAACCCGGCTCCAGCATCATGCCCGGCAAGGTGAACCCGACCCAGAGCGAGGCGCTGACGATGGTGGCGACCCGCGTGTTCGGCAACGACGCGACGGTGGCCTTTGCAGGCAGCCAGGGTAATTTTCAGCTGAACGTGTTTAAGCCCGTGATGGTTCACGCCGTGCTGGAGAGCATTCGGCTGATTGCCGACGCCAGCCTCGCCTTCAATGACAACTGCGCAGTGGGAATAGAACCGAATCTTGCCAAAATCGAAGAAAACCTCAGCATCAACCTGATGCAGGTGACGGCGCTGAACAAGCACATCGGGTACGACAAGGCCGCCGCCATCGCCAAAAAAGCGCACAAGGAAGGCAGCAGCCTGCGCGAAGCGGCGCTGGGCCTCGGCTACGTGACCGACGAAGAATTCACGGCGTGGGTGATTCCGCTGGAGATGACGCACAACTGAGGGACGTGGGTTGCAGGGTATGGGAAAAGCCGAGCAGAACTGCCCACCAC
>JAQBPF010000018.1 GCA_028287665.1 Deinococcus sp.
CGCTCCTCTACGGTTGAGGTGAAGCTGCTGGCACCCGCTGTTCCCTCGCCTTACCTAGCCCACACTCCCCCACCCACCGCCTCAATACAGGAGAATCGATAAATGGCTGCAACGATGTTCTATGACCGCGACGTGTCTCTCGACTCCATCCAAGACAAACTGATCGCCATTATCGGCTACGGCTCTCAGGCGCACGCACACGCGCAAAACCTGCGTGACAGCGGCCTGAACGTCGTTGTCGGCCTGCGCGAAGGCTCCAGCAGCAAGGCCAAAGCCGAGCAGGCAGGCCTGAAAGTGGTCAGCATCGAGGAAGCCACCAAGACCGCCGATGTGGTCATGCTGCTGATTCCCGACGAGAACCAGCCCAAAACCTACGCCGAGAGCATCGAGCCGCACCTGACCGCAGGCAAGGCGCTGGCCTTCGGACACGGCTTCAACGTGCACTTCGGGCGTATCAAGCCGCCCGCCGATGTGGACGTGTATCTCGTGGCCCCCAAAGGCCCCGGCCACATGCTGCGCCGTGTGTACGCCGACGGTGCGGGCATGCCCGGTATCTTTGCCGTGCAGCAGGACGCCACCGGACAGGCCCGCGAGATTGCGCTGGCCTACGCCCGTGGCATCGGCTGTACCCGTGCAGGCGTGCTGGAAACCACCTTCAAGGAAGAAACTGAAACCGACCTCTTCGGTGAGCAGAGCGTGTTGTGCGGCGGCGTCACCCACCTCATTCAGGCTGGATTCGAAACCCTGGTGGAAGCAGGCTATCAGCCCGAAATCGCCTACTTTGAAACCCTGCACGAAGTTAAGCTGATCGTGGACCTGATCTACGAGAAGGGCTTTGAAGGCATGCGCCACTCCATCAGCAACACCGCCGAGTTTGGCGACTACGTGACCGGGCCGCGCATCATCACCGATGAGACCAAGGCCACCATGAAAGACGTGCTGACCGATATTCAGACCGGAAAGTTCGCCGAGCGGTTTATTGCCGACGCCGAGAGCGGCTTCCCGTATATGAACGAGCAGCGCAGCAAAATGCGCGACCACAAGCTGGAAACCGTGGGCAAGGAACTGCGCGACATGATGCCCTTCATCAGCAAGAAGGCGCTGGAAGTCTAAACCTCAGCCTGAGTGTTAAGCGCTTGCCCGGCCTGGATCAACCCAGGCCGGGCACCCCTTTGTGGGGGCATATCTAGACAGATAAATACTTGGCTGTCTATGAAAAAGTTCACTGATCGGACATGACTCTCATTGATCTGGCCGTCTGCCTATGAGTTGGATGCTTGGGCGACGGCTGATATCAAGCCTAAGCTTGTTGGCCGCCCTGTTGATTTGGTCACAGGCCAGTGCCCAGCAAGCGTTCGCGACCCGCTACAGCAATCCGTCGACCAATGGCGACATCGTGCTGATCGGCAACGTGAACTACTACTGCACCACCGCTGTGCCGCCTGCCACCACGGCGGAAGCCACCAGATGTGCCACTGCCCGCGCCGCCGTACCGGGTGCCCTGTCCAACTCCGTGACCAACAATCAGGTGTACACCGTTCCGATCGACACCGACAGCGACCCGTCTACCGCCAATTCCAGTTCGGCCACCCTGAATCTGACCACCGGCAGCAGCGTGCTGTTTGCAGGGCTGTATTGGAGCGGAATCTCAGGGAGCGCCACCAACCGCAGCAAGGTGTCGTTCGGCGTGCCGGGGCAGGCGGTCAGCCCGCTCACGTCGACCAACGTCGCCCGAATAGGCAACACCTACCAGTCGTTCGTGGACGTGACGGCGCTGGTGCAGGCTGGGGGCAACGGAGCCTACACGGTGGCCAATGTCAACAGCACGCTGGGCGCGGGCAACTGGGCAAACTGGACATTGGTGGTGGCCTACAAAAACAGCGCCCTCCCGGTACGGAATCTGTCGGTCTTCGATGGGTTGCAAACGGCCAGCGACCCGAATTTTCCCCTCGACATTACCGTCAGCGGCTTCCTGACCCCCAGTCTCGGAGCGGTCAACAGCACCATTGGCGTGGTGGCCTACGACGGAGACCGGGGAGCCGCCGAGGGAACCGGAACCGGGGGCAGCCTGCAATTCGGGGTCAACAGCGGCGCACTGACTCCGGTGTTCAATGCCGCCAATCCCGTCAACGACGTGTTCAACTCCACCATTTCAGTGCTGGGCACAGAGGTCACGGCGGGCCGCAATCCCACGTTCGCCAATACGCTGGGGCTGGATATAGACACATTCAAGCCCAATACGCCGCTTCCCAACGGCAGCACTTCGGCAGTGGTGCGGGTCATCGGGAGTTCGGGCGACGTGATCTATCCGGGCATCATCACCCTCGCCACCGACATTTTTCTGCCCAATATCAAAGACAGTCTGACCAAAACAGTGACGGACGTGAACGGTGGGCGCGTACTGCCCGGCGACCAGTTGGAATACGAATTGGTCATCAAGAATCAGGGCAACGACGGCGCAGCCAACGTGATTCTGACCGATATAGTGCCGCCCAACACCAGCTTCGTGCCGGGTTCCCTGCTGCTGACCGGGGCCAATGCCGGAGCCAAGACAAACGCGGCGGGCGACGATCAGGCGGAGTATGACAGCGCTGGCAACCGGGTCGTCTTCCGGCTGGGTACGGGCGCAACAGCCTTGGCAGGCGGACTGCTCCTCCCCGGCGACGAGGCGCGGGTGCGCTTCCGGGTACAGGTGAACGCGGGCATTCTTGGCGGGACGGCCATCAACAACACGGGCAACGTGTCTTACCGCCAGCAAACGCTGGGCAATACCATCACTGACGCCAGCGACGGCAATCCGGCCCTGCCCGGCGACCAACCCGCCACCATGATCGTCAGTGGCCCCGATTTGACGTTGACCAAAACCCATACGGGGAATTTCTCGGCGGGGCAGGCGGGAAGCTTTGTGTTGCGGGTCTCGAATGCGGCGGGCTGGGCGAGCAGTTTAGGCACCGTCACCGTCACCGACCTTCTGCCCGCCGGAATGATTGCCCAGAGCATCGGCGGCGTGGGCTGGACCTGCACCCTGTCGCCCCTGCGCTGCACCCGCTCCGACAGCCTGGCGGCTGGAACGGCATTTCCCGACATAACGCTGACCGGGGTGGCGGCCAATGCAGGCAGTTACAGCAATACGGCCAGCGTCGGTGGGGGCGGCGAGGAAGCCAGCGCGGGGGGCAACAACAGCGCCAGCGACGCCCTCACGGTGGTTCCGGTGCGTCCGGTGGTGACGCTGACCAAAACGGTGCGGAACATCACGCGGGCCACTGCACCCGGCGTGAACGTGGTGGGATTGCCCGGCGACGTGCTGGAATACTGCATCAGCTTCGGCAATACGGGTGGCGCGGCCCCCAATTTTGTGCTGAAGGACGACCTGCCCGCCGAAACCCGGCCCAAGCTGGACGGCTACGGCACTGGCCTTGGCCTGCGTCTCACCCTCAACACTGTCGTCACCGACCTGACTTCCGTTACCGACGCAGACCGGGGTGAGTTGATTGGACAGAACATGAAACTCAGCTTGGGCACGCTGGATGCGGGCAGCACGGGGCGGATTTGCATGCAGGCGAATATCCGCTGAGCCGAGAATCGCCGCACCCGTGTAGACGTGTGGGGTTGCCTTCAGGGGGCCAGCCCTGTACAGTCTCCCCATGCAAGTATCTGGCCTGCTTCTTCTTAGCGTTCCTCCGGTGGAGTGAGCGGCTAAGAACCGTGTCAGCCCCCCCGGAGGAACGCCCTCCGGGGGGTTTTCTTTGGTTTCTCGCCCTTCTCTGCCACCTCTCCCCTTCTCTGCTGCATCCCAAGGAGCCTCCACCATGACCGACCAGACCCACCAGCCCGCCCCCACCATCCAGCCCATCCGGATTTTTGATACCACCCTGCGCGACGGCGAGCAGAGCCCAGGCGTGGCACTGAACCATACCCAGAAGCTGGAAATTGCCCACCAACTGGCGCGGCTGGGCGTGGACGTGATCGAGGCGGGCTTTCCGATTGCCAGCCCCGGCGACCTGGAGGGCGTAAGCCGCATTGCCCGCGAGGTGCGGGGGCCGATTATTGCTGGGCTGGCGCGGGCGGGCCGGGCCGACATCGAGGCCGCCGCCAAAGCCGTGGAGCTGGCCGAGCGGCCCCGGATTCATACCTTTATCGCCACCAGCCCCATTCATATGTCCAAGAAGTTGAATATGGAACCTGACGCAGTGGTGGAGCGGGCCGTAGAGGCAGTCCGTCTGGCCCGCACCTTTGTTGACGACGTAGAATTCAGCGCCGAGGACGCCACCCGCTCCGAGTGGCCCTTTCTGGCACGGATTTTCAAGGCCACCGTGGAGGCGGGCGCGACCACCATCAATGTGCCGGATACGGTGGGCTACACCACCCCCGAAGAAATGCGGGCGCTGTTTGCTTTCCTGAAGGGCGAATTGCCCGACCACGTGATCCTGTCGGCCCACTGCCACGACGATCTGGGCATGGCGGTCGCCAACTCGATTGCGGCGGCGCAGGGCGGGGCACGTCAGATCGAATGCACCATCAACGGCATCGGCGAGCGGGCAGGCAACGCCGCGCTGGAAGAAATCGTGATGGCCTTTCATACCCGCAAGGATCATTACGGCTTCGAAACGGCCATCCGCACCCGTGAGATCTACCGGGCCAGCCGGATGGTCAGCCGCCTGAGCGGAATGCCCGTGCAGCCCAACAAGGGCGTGGTCGGAGACAATGCCTTTGCCCACGAATCGGGCATTCACCAGGACGGCGTGATCAAGGCCCGCGAAACCTACGAGATCATGAACGCCGAACTGGTGGGCCGTGAAGCCGCCGTCCTGGTGATGGGCAAGCACTCGGGCCGCGCCGCCTTCCGCAAAGCGCTGACCGACCTGGGCTACGATGTGGCCGAGGACCGCATCAAGGAAATGTTCGCCCGCTTCAAAGACCTGGCAGACCGCAAAGGCCAGATCTATGCCGATGATCTGCGTGCCCTGGTAGACAGCCGTACCGACGTTCCTCAGACCTTCGTGTTGGAGAAATTCCAGATTACCAGCGGCACGGATATGCAGCCTCTGGCCTACGTCCGCGTGACCACGCCCGACGGCCCCCGCGAGGCCACCAGCAGCGGTGACGGCGCAGTCGAAGCCATCTTCCACGCGCTGAATACGGTTACGGGCATTGCCCCGGAACTGGAGGTTTACCGCGTGCAGGCCGTCACTAAAGGCACCGAGGCACT
>JAQBPF010000168.1 GCA_028287665.1 Deinococcus sp.
AGCACAGTCAGGATGTAGCGCACCACGGCCAGCACGACGGGGGCCAGCACCACCGACAGCCCCAGCGCCACGGGCACAGGCAACACCTGAGCCAGACCTGCACCTGCCGCCGCACCCGCCAGCAACAGGCCAATCCAACCGCCCACGCTGCGGACGCCCATCAGAGCGCGGCGGAACAGTTCAGGAAGGCGGGCCAGCACACGCGGCAGGTCGCGCCACGTCACGGCTTCCGATTCCTGCGTGTAGGCCATTCGCACCGTCAGGAACAGCAGGCTTTCCAGCCAACTGAGCACGATCGCGGCGGCAATCCCCAGCGCAAACTGACTGAAGAACTGACCGATGATGCCGGGCATGAAGCTGAGCGGAATCAGCACGGCCAGCAGCGAAAAGCTGGCAGCCGTCACGGCACTGAACACTTCCGAGCCGCCCAGCAGCACCGATTTCACGCGGTCGTAGCCCATGTCGCGGTAACGCTGCACGTTTTCGGCCACCACGATGGAATCATCGACCACGATGCCAATGGCGACGATGATCGCCAGCAGCGAAATGATGTTGAAGGTGAAGCCCAGCAGACTGAACAGCAGCGGCGCGGCGCTGATCGAGATGGGAATCGCCAGAATGACGGCAAACGCAGCGTTCAGGCGGCCCAGGAACAGCAGACAGATCACGCCGACGGCGGCCACGGCGATCAGGAATTCCTTGAAGGTGTCCTTGATGCTGCCGCGCGTTTCGATGGTGGTGTCGTTGGCAAGGCTGAGGCTGTAGCCAGCGGGCAGCGGCTGGGCTTTCATGGCCGCCCGCACGTAGTCGGTCACGGCCACACTGTTGGTGCCGCTGGACTTGCGCACGTTCAGCAGCACGGCGGGCTGACCGTTCACGCGGGCAAAGCTGCTGTTGGCGGCGGCTCCGTCACGAATACTGGCCACATCGGCCACGCGCAGCCCGCTGGCCGGGTCCACGATGATCCGGCCCACATCGCCCACACTGGTGGGGGTATTGCGGGTCGAAAACTGGGTGGTATTGCCGCCCTGCGTCACCGTTCCGGCAGGCAGATCCAGGGCCGAGGCTTGAATGGCCCCGGTGATCCGGGCGGGCGTGAGGTTGTAGCTTTGCAGGCGGGCCGGGTCCAGCAGCACCTGAATCTGGCGCTGCGGGCCGCCCGACAGGCCCACGTCGGCCACGCCTTCTACGCGCTCCAGCCGGGGCACCAGCGTATCTTCGGCAAAGGTGGTCACGTCGGCAGGCCGGGCGCTGCCACCCAGCAGGGCCAGCGTCAGAATCGGCGTGGCGTTGGGGTCGAATTTTTGCACCACGGGCGCTTCGGAGCCGTCGGGCAAAATCCCGCGAATGGCGGCCACGGCCTGAGACACGGAGTTGGCGGCGCTGTCGATGTCCACACTGTCGGCAAAGGTGATCACCACTGCCGACTGGTTGCTGACGCTGGTGGTGTTGATGTCGATGACGCCTGCAATGGTACTCACGGCATCCTCGACCCGGCGGCTGACTTCGCGGTCCACCTGATCAGGATTCGCGCCCGGATAGGCCGTGCTGACGGCCAGAATCGGCACCTCGAAATTGGGCAGCAACTCCACGCCCAGCCGGAAGGTGGCCACCAGCCCAAACAGCACCAGCATGACAAAAATGCCGATAGAAAAGACGTAATTGCGGACACTGAACCGGATAAAGGGATTGATGGCCGGTTCGGGCGTGCCGTCGGGGAGGGTGCCGCGCAATTTGAGGTCTGCGCCGTCGGGGTCGTGGGTGCTCATGGGGCGCTCCCTGTACCGCTGTTCCCCGTATCGCTGCTGCCTGTGGTGGTCTCACCCGCGCTGTTTGCACTGCTGGCGGTTTCTATCCGGATGGCCGCGCCGTCTTGCAGGCTGGGCGGCACCGGAGAAATGACCTGTGCGCCTGCATCCAGCCCCCGCACCGCCACCTGACCGCCCGATTCGGCCACCACCGTGATCGCCTGACGCCGCGCCACACTGCCCGCAGCCAGGTACACCGCATTTTCTCCACTGTCGACCTGCACCGCTCCTGTGGGAATCAGGACGCCCTGCCCCAAGGTGGCGCGGTAGCGGGCCTGGGCGCTGGCCCCGACTGGCAATTTGCCGCCGCCCTGGACCCGCGCTGTAATCGGCACCAGACGGTCGGTGCCCGCAATTCGGGGGCTGTCCTGAACCACAGCAACGTAGTTCACGCCGCCGTAGCCAAGGTTCAATCTGGTTCCGGCGGTCAAGGCGTCGGCGTCGGCAGGGGTGGCATTAAACTTCACCTTGATAGAGCCGGGATCGACCAGCCTGAACACGGTGCTGCCCTGCCCCGCGAACTCTCCGACCTGCACATTCAGGCTGGCCACCGTGCCTGCGAAGGGAGCGCGAACCGCCGTGCGGGCCAGATTTTCTTCGGCCTGTCTTACTCCGGCCTGGGCGCTGGCCAGTTGCGCCTGCTGAAGCGGCACGCTGCCCTGGGCGTTCTGACCGTTCTGAGAGAGAGAGTTGCGGGCCTGGGCCAACTGACTCTGAGCCGTGGCCAGTTGCGCCCGCGCACTCTGCAGATCGGCCAGACTGATGCCGCCCAGCGCGTACAGGCTTTCGCTGCTCTGGGCATTTTGCTGCGCCTGAGACAGCGTGGCCTGGGCCGCCTGCACCGCCGCATTCAGCGACGTGGTGGCCTGCCCGGTGGTGGTGCGGGTCTGGTTCAGGTTGATCTGGGCCTGCTGCACCTGAAGGCGGGCATTTTCAAGGGCCTGCCGCTGCTGAGAATCGTCGAGTTGCACCACGACCTGTCCGGCGTTGACCTGCTCGCCCTCTGCGACCAGCACGCGTACCACGTTGCCGCCGCTCTGGGCCGCCACATTGCTGTCGCGGTCGGCCTGAATGGTGGCGCTGGACGTGCGCTGCACACTCAGGGTTCCGGTTTTGGCGGCCACCACACGCACGCCGAGGGTGGTGGTTTTGGCCGGAGCCGCGTCCAGATCGTTGCCCGCAGAGGCCGCGACCGTTTTGGTGCCGTCGGTTTTGGTGTCGGCGGTCTTGCCGCCGGGGGGCGCACAGGACGCCAACAGCGTCAGCGTCAGGAGGGTCAGCGCCAGGGGAAGGCGGGGCTTTTCTGCCATTGTGCTCACCTCACCAGTCCGGTGACATCGGTGCCCGACGCGCTGGAGAGGGCCGCCAACGCCCGCCACAGGTTGTCCTGGGCCTGAATGACCGCGAAGGCCGATTGCTGTGCCTGCACCTGCGCCTGCTGCACTTCCACGGCGGCGGCGGTTCCGGCTTTCAGGCGGGCCTGCGCCTGAGTGAGGCTGGTCTGGGCATTGACGCTGCTCTGGCGGGCCAGTTCGACCCGTTCCTGCGCGTCCTGAAAGCTGCGGTAGGCGTCGCGCACCTGCGTATTGGCGGCGCGGGCGGCGTCGTCGAGGCTGCGCTGCGCGTTGGCAAGAGAGGTGCGGGCGTCTTGCAGGGTACGAACCGGGGTGTAATCGTTGTCGGCAATACTGACCTGAAGGTTGGCGAAACTGACGCCCTGCGCGGCCTGCACCAGCGAAGGCAGGCGTTTGTCCAGACCCGACTGTAGGCTAGCCAGCGTCAGCGCGGGCTTGGGCGGTGCGGGCGGGGCCGTGAGGGTCAGGTCGGTGCCGGTGGGCAGCCCAAGGGTGCGGGCCAGTTGAGATTCCAGGACGGGCTGCTGGGCGCGGGCGTCGGCCAACTCCTGACGGTTCTGGTTCAGGCTGGTCTGGGCGCGGTTCACGTCCAGTTGGGTGGCCACGCGGGCCTGCAACCGGGCGCGGGCAATCGCCAGGTTGCGTTCATCCAGCGCCACCTGCGAGGCATTCAGAGTGACCCGTCCGGCGGCCTCATAGGCGCCGATGTACTGCCCCAGCACCGTCTGGGCAATGTTCAGCTTGGTGCCGTCCAGCGTCACGGCCTGAGCCGCCGCGTCCTGCTGGGCCTGCGTCAACGTGGTGATGATGGACGTGGGATCGGCCTGCACCGCTTTCAGGTTGGCCTGGGCCTTTTGCAGGTTGGCGCGGGCGGTGGTCACATCGGGGCCACTGGCCAGCGCACGGGTCACGGCACTCTGTAACGTCAGGCTGACGGCCTGGGCAGAGGCGGAAGCCGCCAGCGAGAGGCCGAGGGTCAGCAACAGGGCAGGAAGGGAAGAGATGCGGGTGTTGATGGTACGGGTCATGGGCGGCCTCCGGTGGGCAGAGCAAGTGGGTTGGGCTGGTTTGGATTGAGCAGGGTGGGATCGAGTTCGGTACTGGCCTGGGCCAGCAGCAGCGAAGACACGTAGGCGTTGGCAGTGGCGGCGTTCAGCGCGTTCTGGGCCTGCGCGGCGCTCAGGTCGGCCTGTGCCACATCCAGCGGGGTCACCAGTCCGGCGTCCAGGCGGGCGCGGGTGCTGACCAGATTGGCCTGAGCGCGGGCCAACGCCGAGGCCGCTTCCTCAACCCGGTCGAGTGCGGTCAAGAGGTCGGCGCTCTTCTGGCGCACATCCAGATCAACGCTCTGGCGGGCCGATTCCAGGGCCAGGGCTGCCGCCTGCTGGCCCACATCGGCACTGGTCAGGGCTGTGCCTTTGCCGCTGCCAAACACGGGCAGGCTGGCGCTGAGGCTGAGGGCCAACCCGGTCGGCAACGCGGTGGCGGATTCGCGCAGAGGAAAGCTGACCTGCGCCGCCGCCACGCCCGATTTGACGTTCAGGCTGCCGCCCACGGTGCGCCCCGCGCCGCCCGTGGCGCTTCCCAACTGGCCGTACTGCACGCCAGCGGAAAGGTCAGGCAAGGAAATATCCAGTTGCGCGGCGCGTTTCTGTGCCCCGGCGTCGGCCAGTTGTGCGGCGGCGCGGCTCACTTCGGGGCGGGCCAGCAGGGCGCGGGCCACCAGGGCGTCTACGTCGGTGGGGGCGGCAGGTACGGGCGGCACGGCATCGAAGGCGGCAGCCGTGCTGGGCAGGGTCACGCTCTGGCCCAACAGGTTCGCCAGTCCACGCGCCGCCAGAGCAACAGAAGTACGGGCCTGGGCTGCCGCGTTCTGGGCACTCTGCAACGCTCCTTCGCGCTCCTGGAGGGCCAGTTCTGGAATCAGATTGGCAGTGCGCTGGGCACGGGCCACCTCGAGTTGTCGGACAGCAAGTGTGGCCTGAGCCTCGGCCAGAGCCGCGCCTGCGGTGGCTTCCCGCGCCGCGCCGTAGGCCCGCACGGCCTGCACCAGCAGCGATGCGCGGGCGTCGCGGAGATCGGCCCCAGCACGGTTCAGGGCACGTTCGGCGATCCGCACGCCCTCAAAGGTGGCCGACCAGGGCAGCACACTGGCCGAGATCTGCGCCGTCAGGGTGGCGTTGCCCAGCCAATCGCCGGAATCCAGGGGCACCTTGACCAGACTGGCGTCGGTCCCCACGGTGACATTCAGGCCAGCACGGGCGCGGGCACTGTCGAGGCTCAGCTGCGCCGAGCGGTACTGCAGATCGGCGCTGCGCCAGCCCGGAGAAGCCCGCACCAGCGTCAGCGTCTGCGCCAGCGTCAGGGAAGGTGAGGCGGGAGCCGGGGCAGAAACAGGTTCTGCCGGGGCCGTGGGGGCAGGCGGGGCGGTGGGAATGGGCGGGGCGGTCTGGGCATGCGCGGCGGGCAGACCCATCAGCAGCGTTACAGACAGCAAAACAGCTAGAGAAAATCGCATAGGAACAGGCAACCTCAAGGGGGACAAGGAGGATAAAAACGGAGATGACTGAACAGTTAACGAGTGCGGACTCACTTACAGGAAGAGTTTACGGGAAAGGTGGTCAAAAGGTTCCCACCTCACCCTTCAGGGGAGTCCGCCAGCGGGTCACGGCTCCAGCCCCGGCCACAGCACATCCATCACGCCGCGCACCAGCCTGCCCGTATCCATCGGCGG
>JAQBPF010000206.1 GCA_028287665.1 Deinococcus sp.
CCCGCCCTGTATGGCGGCGGCGACCCGGAGCGCGAAGGCCTGTGGGCGCATCCTCGGCTGCTCTGCACCGAAGTGGCGGTCAGTGCCCACGAGCGCGTCATGCTGGCGGTGCGGAGTTCCTGAAGAATCTGGTCAGGCCGATTCTGCTGGGCTGGTCAAAGGCGCGTCAGGTTGAGCAGATAAGATGAGGCGTCAAAGGATTTCTGGCGTCCTTAGAGTAGGGCAGCGGTCGGGTTTTTAATATGTGAAGTATTCGCCGCTTTATCACCCATTTTTGCGCCTGTTCGCCCCCATTGGATACACTGACCCTAATGAAACGCCGTACCCTCCCACTCGTCTTTCTGTTGGCCCTGGCTGCTCCGGCACAGGGTCTAAAACTGATCGTTTGGGACCGGGAACTCCAGACCAAATTGGGCTACGGCGAGAGCAGCGGCAGCAAGTTCAGTGTGCAGATGGTTCCCAACTACAACGGGCCAGTGGTGGTGCTGTTTTCTCAGACCGACGATGAAAAGGCCAAGGGAAGCTTTCCGGGCCTGCAAAGTCGGTACGACGGCTCGCTCAAAGCGGGGCAACTCACCCTTCAAGCGCCCGAGCAACGCCTCAGCGCCCAGAGCTTAAATGGCGCTTCCGCCAACAATACGTTGACCCTGGCCCGGTTTTTGTCGGTGTTCAAACTGAATGTCACTGGGCAGCCCAGTGGCCAGGCCCTGAGTTTGCCGGGCCTCAAAGCCACCGATACCGACACCAAGTAAAGGTCAGGCCGGGAACACCGTGGTCAGATACTGCGGTCAGATAAAGCCTGTTTGAACGTCTGATCTGCTGATGTGCCGCAAGTCTTTCTGAAAGTCGAGGTCCGGCACAGTAAGATCAGCCCAGAACTCTCATCTTGTCCCCAAGGAGACTGACCCATGCTTGCCCAGATTCTGGTTGTGGAAGACGATCCCCATTTGGGGCCACTGCTCAAAGAGTACCTGTCTGCCGATTATCAGGTGCACCATGCGGCGACCCTCAAAGACGCGCAGGCCTGGCTGGGCACCCACAGCGCCCAACTGATCCTGCTGGATCTCAACCTGCCCGACGGTGACGGACTGGATCTGGTTCAGGCCCTGAGGCAGTACTCCAGCACGCCTGTCCTGGTTCTGTCGGCCCGCAGCGGCGTACAGGAGCGGGTGGCAGGCCTGAATGCCGGAGCCGACGACTACCTGACCAAACCCTTTGCGATGCCTGAACTGGACGCCCGCATCACGGCCCTGCTGCGCCGCACCGCCGCCGGAACAGGCGTGAATCTGGGCAACACCAGCCTCAGCACCAGCAGTCTGCTGCTGACGGTCAATGATAAAAACATCAATCTGACCGAGCACGAGGCCCGGATTCTGGAACTGATGATGCGGACACCCGAGCGCGTGTTTAGCCGCGCCGACATCGAATCGCACCTGTACGGCTGGGAAACCCCCAACTCTAACTCGGTAGAGGTGCGGATTTCGCAGCTCCGGAAGAAGTTGGAGCAGTCGGCCAGCGACCTGCGGATTCGCACGATTCGCAACGTCGGGTACGTCCTTCAGGTCTGAGCGGCGTCTGCGCTTCCTGCTGATGCCCCGGCTGCCAATGCTCTGTTCCCCGAGTCTGCTGCTATGACGCCGCGCCCTGTTTCTCCGTCCAGCGCTGCTTCTTCCGAAGTGACCCGCACGCCTTCGATGGCAGGTGTGGTGCAACTGGGGGGGCGCGATGTGCCGATTACGCCGGGTGCGGGGCTGTATACGGCGCGGGTGGCGTGGCGGCACAGCCTCCGTCTCCGGCTGGCCCTGATGTATACGCTGGTGGCTCTGGCCCTGATCAGCGTCATTGGCCTGGGCGTCATTACCCTGCTGCTGCGCCAGATGGACGCCCAGTTCGACGCCCGACTGAACGAGCGGGCCGATACCCTGGCCGAAGCCTACGTGGGCAGCCGCCAGACGCTGGGCAAGGCGTCGGGGCCAGCGGGCGGCTACACCATGCTGATCGGTCAGGATGGACAGGTGATTGTGGCCAGTCCCAGCCTGCGCGACTACGAAAAATCCCCTTTTCCATTTGAGGGAGAAGCTCAGGTCAATATTCAGGACACCCCGGTGCGGGCCGTGACCCGCAAGGTGGGCGATTTCGGTACGTTGTGGGTGGGCCTTCCCACCGACGCGCTCGTTGATGCCCGCGCCAGTGCTGGTCGGGCGCTGGCTTTGGGACTTCTGGTCACGCCGGTGCTGATGCTGTTGCTGGGGCTATGGGTGGGCCGCCGCGCTCTGGCCGGGCTGGGCCGCGCCGCTGCTCTGGCGGACCGGATCGACCCCACCCACTCGGTGGCCACGCTGCCTCTGCCTCCCCATGAAGATGAGGTTCACCGCCTGCTGACGGCTATAAACCGCCTGCTGGTCCGAATTGATGCCGGGCAGGCCCGTGAAAAGCAGTTGCTGGGGCAGATTGTGCACGAATTGGGTGCGCCCCTGACAGTTCTCCGGGCCAGCCTTGCCCGAGCAGGCGAACGGACTGGAGACCCGGAAGTACAGAGGGCCGCGCTGGTGGCCGACGAACTGACCTTTACGACCCAGGATCTGATGCAGCTGGCCCGTGGACAGCTGGAACTGAAACTGGCCTGGCACTTCATACCCGCGCGCACCCTACAGGGCCGCCTGGACCGCCTTGTTCCCGGCACCGTATTCGATGGAGACTGGACGGGCAGCCTGCTGTGCGACCCTGACCGTCTCACGCAGGCCATCCGTAATCTGCTGGCCAATGGTCGCCGCGCCGCTGGTCCGGAGGGCCGCGTGGTGATCACCCTGACCGAAACGCTCGAGCTGATCACCTTCCGGGTGTGCGATACCGGTCCCGGTTTGCCTGCCGATCTGGGCGACCGAATTTTTGAGCCGTTTATCAGCGGCAGCGGCAGCAGCGGCCTTGGCCTGAGTGTGAGCCGCCAGATTGCGCTGATGCACGGCGGCACGCTGACCGCCAGTACGCAGCCCACCAGCGGCGCAAAATTTGTGCTGACCATTCCAGGGGCGGCGCTGGGCGACGACGAGGATGAGTTGGGGGAGGGCTAGAAACTTCGGCTTTCGCAGGTGATCGAATCGGGGTACGGAGCCTGTCCCACCTTAGATTCCCCCACTTCCAGCCCCATATCTCCAGACTTGCACCGCTGCTGAGCAGAGGGGTCAGGGGCGGTGCCCTCAGCAGGAAGGCTCTTGCCGCGTCTTGACTTGGCGCACCCTCTCTTATGAAGTGGAATGGTCCGTCGTCCTGGGCAGGGAATGGAGAGGGAACGATCTGGGCTGGTGCCGGGCTTTTCCCTGGCCTGGACCCCCAGATTCTCGGCCCTTCAATGCAGCAGCC
>JAQBPF010000252.1 GCA_028287665.1 Deinococcus sp.
CCATTCTCCGTCCTGCTCAATGAAATTCACTCGCTCCGCTCGGTCATTATTATGACAAATGCTCTAGAGCCAGCTGGTTTTAATGATTCGGATCCCGAACAGGGCGACTTTTGGAGCTGGCCACCGACACAGACGCGGTGAAGGTGGGCCGGGCTGCATCACGGGCAACCTGACGGGCCTGCAACACCCGGCGGGCAATGAAGATGCCGACCAGCACCAGAATTCCCAACAGGCCCAGCAGCATGCGGTGTTCGGGGACCAGAATCACGCCCAGCAGAGTGAAATAGGCCACCGTGAGCAGCAGATAGGTCAGCAGACTGTTGCCGCGCCGCGCACTGAGCAGCACATCGGCGTAAGTGGGACCCTCAGATTGTCGGGCGGGCAGAGCGTAGCGCGGGGGACGGAGGTTACGGATGACATCCACGATCACAGCGGTGATGTTGTCTGGGCCACCAGCATCATTGGCTGCATTGACCAGGGTGCGGGCAATCTGATCGGGAGTGCTTGGGCGGCTCAACAGTTCCAGCAGTTGCCTTTCGTCTACCACACCACTCAAGCCGTCACTGCACAGCAGCAGGCGGTCTCCAGCCTTCAGAGAAAAGCCGAACAGTTCCAGCCGCACCCGTTCTTCCCCGCCCAGCGCATTGCTGACCACGCTGCGCCACTGGTGGTCCCGCGCCTCGGCCTCGGTCAGATTCCCGAGCCGGACCTGTTCGGCCACCCAGGAATGATCATCGGTCAGGCGGTGCAGCTCTCCTGAACGCAGCATGTAGGCCCGCGAATCCCCCACATGCGCCACGATTGCCGCGCCCCGGTCAATCAGCACGGCCAGCAGGGTGGTGCCCATGCCCACGTATTCACCCACGGCATGGCGCAACACCGACAGATTGGCTGCCTGCACCGCTTCGGTCAGGCGTTCGGGCGGCACACCGCGTCCATCCAGGTAAGCCTGACTCAGCGTATCGAGAGCCAGATTGGACGCCAATTCGCCAGCAGCATGGCCCCCCATACCGTCAGCAACAGCATAGAGGCCGCCTTGCGGCAAATCGAGCGCCAGCGCGGCATCTTGGTTGACACCGCCCTGACGTTGACGCCCCACGTCCGTGAGCAGCCCAGAGGACATGGAAGGCGTCGCTGGGGAGCGCATGAGCTCAATATAAGCCAATCGTTAGGAGAAAGGGTGTGCCAAAGCCCTCGCCGTTCAGGAGGTGACCCACCTCTCAGTTTTCCTGCTTCTGTTCCCGCAGCCACAGCATCAAGGCTTCGGCACTGGCCGGGTTGGTGGCCAGCGGAATATCGTGCACATCACACAGGCGCACCAGCGCCGATACATCCGGCTCGTGCGGCTGGGCAGTCAGTGGATCACGGAAGAAAAAGACGGCGAGCACGCGCTCCTCGGCCAGGCGAGCGCCTATCTGCTGGTCGCCGCCCAGTGGCCCCGACAGCACGCGCTCCACGGTCAGGCCTGTCTGCTTGGCCAGAATGCCGCCTGTGGTTCCGGTGGCCACCAGATGAAAGCGGGCCAGTACATCGCGGTAGGCCAGGGCGAACAGCGCCAGCTCCAGCTTTTTCTTGTCATGGGCGATCAGGGCCACCTGCCGCCGCTGGCCCGCACTGTTTCCCGCTCCGCCCTGTCCGCCTTCACCCTGAACCGTCATGCGGGCCATTGTTTCACGTGGGGTTCTGGACATGAATTCCTGCTCTGGATGTCTGCACCTCACTTATACTGGGTTCAAGTTTTCAGGCCTGTTCTGCCCGGCTCCGTTGTCCCTGGTTGTTGCCCACGTTTCTCAGAGGTGTTGCCTATGACCCCTGCCCCCCAAACCGCCGACGTCTCTCCCTCCGCGCATCTGAACAGCCTATTTGCGCTTCAGCAGGCGCACCGCCCCAGGGCGGCGGGGGCCACTGTGCCCGAGCGACAGGCCCTGTTACGGCGGCTGCACGACGCCATTAAGGCGGATCGGGTGGCGCTGGCCGAAGCCCTGGCGAGCGATCTGGGCAAAAGCCGAGCCGAGGCCGAAGTCACCGAAATTCACCCTGTGCTGGAAGAAATTCAGCATGCGATCCGTGCCCTGCCGCGTTGGACGGCCCCTCAGCGCGTCCCCACCACCGCCATGGTCGGCAGCGCCCACAGCGAAATTCGCCCGGTGGCACGCGGCACCACCCTGATTCTGAGCCCCTGGAATTACCCCGTGAATCTGGCCCTGGCCCCGTTGGTCGCCAGCCTCGCGGCGGGGAATACGGTGATCCTGAAGCCCAGCGAAAAAGCTCCGGCCACGGCCCGCGCCCTGCAGAGCCTGCTGGAACGCACCTTTGGGCCGCAGTTGGTGGCCGTCGCACTCGGCGGCCCGGAAGTGGCGCAGACCCTCACGACTCTGCCCTTCGATCACATCTTTTTTACCGGCAGCGGCGCGGTGGGCAAGCAGGTATTGCGGGCCGCCGCCGAACACCTGACGAGTGTGACGCTGGAGCTGGGCGGCAAAAGTCCGGCCCTGATAGACGCCAGCGCCGACCTGGCCCTCAGCGCCGAGCGGATCGCGTGGGGCAAGCTGCTGAATGCCGGGCAGACCTGTGTGGCCCCCGATTACGTGCTGATTCCAGAACACCTGCGCGACGCCTTTGTGCTGCACCTTGACGCTGTGATTGCCCGCCGCTACGGAGACCGGGCGTGGCTGCGGGTCGGCCCCGATTACGGGCGAATGGTCGATGCCCGCAGCGTGGAGCGGCTGGAACGTCTGACCCGTGCCAGCGAGGCCCAGGGCGCACGCATCACGCTGGGCGGCGAATTTGATGGGGCGGCCAAGTTCATTTCCCCCACCGTGGTCGTAGACGTGACCCCCGATATGCCGCTGATGCAGGAGGAATTGTTTGGCCCCGTGCTGCCCGTCCTGACCTACCGCACGCTGGACGAGGCCCTGGCCCTGATCAACCGACTTGATCCACCCCTGGCCCTCTACGCCTTTGGAGAGGACAAGGCGGCGCTGGAACGCATCAAACGCAGCACTCAGAGTGGCGGTATGGTCGTCAACGGCACCGTGATTCATCTCAGCAATCCGCACCTGCCGTTTGGCGGCGTGGGGGCCAGTGGCATGGGCAATTATCACGGCGTGCACGGGTTCCGTACCTTCAGTCACCAGCGGGCCATCCTGACTGAACCCAGACGCAGTGGCACCCGCTTTATCTATCCGCCGTATGGCCGCGCTGCCCCCCGTTTGGCTGCCTGGTTGCTCCGGCAACTGGAACGGCAGACCGGGCCGCGTGAATGACGTTCTGGACGGCCTGACTGGAGCGATCACAGCGGGCGGACAGTCCAGCCGATTCGGGAGCGACAAGGCGCTGGCCCTGCTGGAAGGCCGCGCCTTGCTGCACCATGTGGCTCACAGTTTGGAAGGCTGCGGTCTGCGCCTGTTGGTGGCCCCGCCCGGCAAATACGCGCTGGCGGGCTGGCAAACTGTGGGTGATACTCGCCCCGGCGAAGGCCCGCTGGCAGGCTTGGAGGCGGCAATGGCGGCAGCCGTTCAACTCAGAGGGGCAGGATGGGTGGCCTTTACCGGGGTAGACCTGCCCCGCCTGACGCCTGACTTCTGGCGCACGCTGGCCGTGGCCCGGACGCTGGGCAAGTTGAGTGTGCAACCGCTGGACACCGAAGACCGACCACAACCGCTGGCCGCGCTGTACCACACGGAGTTGTTGCCCCACATCACAGCTTTACTGGACGCGGGCGAGCGCAGATTGCGGGCCGCCGCTCCCGCTGAGGCTGTGTGTACTGTTGCAGGTATTGGGGCGGCAACTTTCCAAAATGTGAACACGCCTACTGATCTGGCTGCTCTCTTCCGGTCATCAAAAGAGCAATAAAAAATCCGCCTTCTGGCGGCGGAGACTGATCAACTTGAATGACAACACTATAGCGCGGTATGCAGGCCCCGTCAACTTATGCGCCCGCCTCCTTTGAAGGGAGTCCGAGCATCCCCCGACCGCGACCAGGGCGGCAAAAAACGTTCCACTACCCATACGCTGCCTTGTGTGCCTTCTTCAGCTGTGCATACTCCGCGTTGGCTTCGGCCTCTTCCCATTTGGCCTTAAAAATGCGGGCGGATTCTGCCTTAACGGGGTCTTCGGGCGTGCGGGGCAACTCGGCGCGGCCATGCGCCCCACTCTGGCCCTTTTTGTCGTCCGGCACAGGGCCGTCGTACTTCTTGCCGCCCTTGTGGTTGGCGTAACGGCGAGAGCGCGTAAAGCCCATCTGCA
>JAQBPF010000037.1 GCA_028287665.1 Deinococcus sp.
CCAGCATCAGCTCTATCAGCAGGTCAGTGGCCGGATGGTCGCCCAGCGCGTGCAGGGTTTCGTCCCAGCGGCCCGGCAGATGGGCCGCGGTCGAGGCCACTTCCAGCAGGCGCAGCAGATCGGCGTCTCGGCGGGCAAAGGCCGGGGCCGCCGACAGGTTGCGCGGCAGGCTGTAATGCTCGGCAGAGCGCACCTCGGCCACATCACCGCGCACGGGCACGCGCATCACACCCACCGCCACGCGCCGGATGCTGCCGGGGCCACCCTGAGAGGTCACGGGCATGATTCGCAGCACGTAGCGCAGCTCGTATTGCCGCCCGCGCCCGCCCGATTTCTTGTCGTCAAAGCTGGCAAGCCACTGCTGGGCGCGGGCATCCAGCGGTTCTACCGGCGGCAGCGTGGCGGGTCCCCCATTGCCTTCACCCGCCGCCGCAAATCCTGGGACCGGGCGCGGCGAATCGGGCGGGTCGGCAGACAGCACCAGCGCCGCCACATGACGGCAGCGGTAGCGCCCGCAGGTGCAGGAGGTCGAGCGCAGCACCGGATCGGGCGGCGGCGTCAGTTCGGCCATCGCGTGAAAGTCGGTGCCCGCGTCGCGCACGGTAGCGGTGGCCTTCCAGCCCGCGTCCGTCCACTCGCGTTCCACGTCCGACACAGCTTCCTGCCGCAGCGCCAGGGCCTGCGCCGCCGTATCCAGCCCGAACCCCGGCGGCAGACGACTGAGCTTCACGAAACTACCCCAACCAGCAGGAGTCGGTGTACACGGCAAGCGGCAAGAACAAACACATCCTGAAGTCTAGCGCACACCGGGATTGAAACTGCTTGTCTTGCTTCCTTTTGCGGCATACGGTTCAGTCACGCTGTCCTGTCGAGCTTAATTACCCCGATCAATACATGGGATGACCACCCTAAAGAACTGTCTCCCAGCTCTATCAACTCGGGGCCTGAATCCTGATGACCCGCCCATATTCAAATAAAAACGGCGCGACAGAACGGCTCTCATCTGATCGGCTACAGAGCCTTAATGCAAGCAGCAGCCCAGAGCTTGTGGCAGTGTCGATGCAGGCTCAGGGTCGATGCAGGCTCAGGCACGCCCCTTTCCGCCCACAGACCTGAGGTCCGAGACCGGGCAACGTAAGCCAAGCGGCAACTTTTCACACCTTGGGCGCGTACTTTAGAACATATGCCGGATCTGAACGCTGCCACCATTTTCACTGTTGCCCGCACCGGCTCCCGTGTGGTGCGGTATCTGATTCGTCCTGCACAACGTTTGCCCAACGCTTCAGTCATCCTGATGACCGGCGGGCGTGATCCCTGGTTGCCTGCTCCTGCCGGGTCTGCCGCCGATACCGCCAGCCGTGCCCGGCGTGCCGGAAGCCTGCTGAGGCGCACGCTGGGACTGGTCGCCCTGATCGTGTTGGGTCTGCTGGGGGCGCTGCTGGTGGGCCCGCTCCTGCTGCTGCTGGGCATCGGTACGGCGTCGGGAAGCGATGTGGCGGGCGTTTTACTGGCGCTGACGCTGGGTGTGGCCGCCTTCGGCGCGTACTGGACGGCCCGCCGTGCCCGCGCCATTTTGCAGGCGCCGGAAGACACCGCGCCGCCCAGCACGCTGGATATGGCCGGAGCCGCCGCCCACGATGAAGCCGCGCTGCTGGCGACCCTGCGTCTGCATGAGCGCACGCTGCCTGCCCCGGCCCGCGCCGCGCTGCACGCCACCGCCATCGCCACCCGAGACGCCCTGCGCGTCACGGCCCACGATCAGGCGCTGGGACGTGATACCTACGACGCCCAACAGGCTGCCCGCCGCGATCTGCCCGACCTGCTGAGTGCCTACCGCGCCGCGCCGCCCACCTCTGCCGCCGACCTGGAACTGTTGATGCAACTGGGCCACATCGAGCGCCGGATGCGGGCCGTGAGCAGCGAACGGGCCGGACAGGGGCAGCGCAAACTGGAAGCCCACGGGCGCTACCTGAAGGACAAATACAGCCTCAGCGAAGAGCGCAGAGAACCTGACCATAAAGGGTGAGGGTCAGCTTCAGGCTTGATCTAGACGGCGTGTTGATGAGGGTACGGTCTGCCGGGCCGCGTGGCCTCAGTATGAAGTGTGATGTTTTTCTCGAAGCGCACTTTCTCTCATTCTGCCGCTGCGCTGCTGGGCGCACTCAGTCTGGCACAGGCACAGGTTTCCCCCACGCCCACCGAAGCCGCGCTGGACGCCGTTCCCGCCGTGCGGGTGGTACGAACTGGTGAGGTCGTTCCCGGTACGCCTGCCGAGCTGAATGCCAGCATTACCGTTCGGTACGGGTCGGCGACTCCCAATGCGGTGCTCCTGCTGATGCCAGGCTTCCTGGGGGGGGCGGGCAGTTTTGACCGACTGGCACGGCAACTCGTGGCTCTTGATCCGGGGGTGGCCGTGTGGGCCGTAGATCGCCGCTCCAACCTGCTGGAATCGGGCGCGGCGATTGCCAACGCCGACCCTGCCGGACTGGTCCGTATCGTGCAGCAGGGCATTCCGGCGCGGCCTGTCTCCAGCCTGACTTTTATGAAAAACTGGGGGCTGGATACGACCCTGCGGGACTGGCGTGAAGCCGTGCGCGAGGCCCACACCCTGACGCCGAATGTCTTTATCGGGGGGCATTCGCTGGGCGGCACACTGACGGGCCTGTATGCCGGATACGATTTCGGTAACGCCCCCTTTGGCGCGGCCCCGACGCCCGACGATCAGATCGGATTCAAAGGCGTGCGCGGCCTGCTGATGCTGGACGGCGCACCGGGCAACACCACCTCCGACCCGATTTCCTGGGATCAGTACCAGAACGGCAGTGTGGGTCGGCTGGGCTACGTGCCAGGAGTCAACAAACTGGATGAGCTTCCCTATGTCAACAGCCTGATTTTCAACCCGACGTTTGCCAGCCGTGCCGCAGCTCAGGCCCGCCTGGCGGCCACCGCGCCCGATGCTCTTGCTCCGGCGGGCGGATTGGTGTCCTATCCGGCGACCAACCTCGCGGCGGGCCTGTCGCAACTGGAGCGGCAATACTCGCTGCTGCCCTTTCTGACGCTCCGAACAGGCGAGGCCACCAACGCGAGCGCCATTCCCAACCCGCTGCCTCGCCTGCTGGGAGCCACCGAAAGCAGCCAGTTCGTGCTGGGGCCAGTCGACCAGAAACAGCCCGTAGGGTGGAAGGCCGACGCCGAGGCCGCCACCGATCCACTGGATTTTGTAAGCAGATTCTGGAATCCGGTCAGCGATTACGCCGAGTGGTACTTTCCCATGCGCCTGAGTGTGGATGTGGGCGCGGCGCAACTGGACACGGTGGGCACGCCGTTTGCGACCACCCTGCGCGTCTGGCACACCCGCGCCGTGTCGACCCCGATTCTGGGTATCTCTGCCCAATACGGTATTACGACCGAAAACGACTTCCGCCACTTTGCCGCCTTCACCCGCGCCGCCGTGACCACCCACACGCTGCCGGGGGCCAGTCATCTGGATATCACGGTGGCCAAGAGCGATCAGGTGGCCCGCTGGACGCTGGAATGGTTACGCGGAATTACCGGACCCAAAAAGCCGTAATCAGCGCTGCAACCGCCCGAATACCGTGCGAACCGCTGCCGAAGCTGGCGAGCGTGTGCGCCGGGGCCGCCTCAGCAATTCGCCGCTGCAATTAGGGCAGACATGGCCCATGATGTCTCCACAGGCGGCACAGAAGGTGCATTCAAACGAGCAGATCATCGCCTCTCCGTCTGCGGCCAGAGGCGTGTGACAGCGTTCGCATTGGGCCTTTATCCTGAGCATAGGAGGAGTGTAAACCAGCCCCGATCAGGCCGAAAGTTCCGGCA
>JAQBPF010000284.1 GCA_028287665.1 Deinococcus sp.
CGAAATAGCGGCCAACTACAGCGTCAACAACACGACCATTGCCATGGCCTGGCTGTTACGCCACCCGGCCAAGATGCAGCCTGTCACGGGCACGATGAATATCGGGCGGCTGCAAGACTGCTGCAAAGCCAGCGACATCCAGCTGACCCGCGAGGAGTGGTACGGGATTCTTCGGGCTGCTGGTAACGTCCTGCCCTGAGGGCTGACCCTCTCCACGGGCCTGGGCAGGCGGCTAAACCCGCCTACCGTGTTCGGCACGCCGCCGATTGCGTTTCAGACCCTCCATTGACGCCCAGCGGCTTTATTGGCTGCTGGGCGTCGTGCGGTATGCCGAACTGTTGGACATCACTGCCAACGTGGTTCCGAACTTGGCTCAGTTTTCCTGTCCCGGCAGGTCCGGCTTCTCGCCCCGGAACAGATCCTGTCCAGCAGACGCTCCGAGCCGCACCACTTGGCCTGTGCGGGCGCTCTGATAGATGGCATCCATGATGCGGTGGTCCTGCACGCCCTCTTCTCCGGGTGTCCAGGGCGTTTTGCCGTCTCTGATTCGCTGGGCAAAGTGATCGATTTCCAGGCCAAACTGATCGTAGCTGGCAAAGGCGGGCAGGGTTTCGCCTGCTTTGTCGGTCAGGCTCAGGCTCAGGCCCGTATAACTGAAGGCCGGGTCCATCAGAGCGCTGCCCTGGTCGCCCAAGATGCGGAGGGTGGTGGTTTTGTGCGCGCCGTAACTGGTCAGGCAATTGGCGATGACGCCGCCCGGAAAGCCCAGCATGAAGGCTACCGATTCCTCCACTTCACGGAAGAGAGGATTTTCTTTGGGCTGGTGCTGCGCGGCGAAAACCCATTCGGGCTCGGTGCCCAGCACAAAGCGGATGATGTTCAGGCTGTAGAGGCCTACATCGGGGAGGGGGCCGCCCCCAGCCAGATCGAGTTTCATGCGCCACGCTTCCGGGTCCTCTTCGACCTGCACATGAATAGAATCCAGCAATTTGATCTGGCCGAGTGTGCCGCTCTGAACGGCGTTGCGGGCCGCCCAGTGATGGGGGGTGTACTGGCAGCGGTAAGCGGTCATGAGGTGTACCCCGGCTGCACGGCAGGCCTCCACCATCGCCTGAGCCTCTTCGGCATTCACCGACAGCGGTTTCTCGCACAGCACATGCTTGCCCATACGGGCGGCCCGCTCGGTGTATTCGCGGTGCAGGCTGTTGGGCAGCACGATGTACACGGCGTCCACGTCCTCCCGGTCTTTCAGCCCTTCAAACTGCTCATAGCTGTACACATCGTTCTCGGTCAGATCAAACGCCCGTGCAAAGGAGCGGCCCTCCTCCAGATCAGAGGTGACCAGAGCGGCCACGCGGGTATGTTGACTGGTCCGAATGGCGGGGATCAGCTCCTCGGCACTGAGTTTGCCCAGTCCCACGATGGCCAGGCCAACCCGGCGCTCTACGGATTCCGGTTCAGGAAGATCAGGTTTCAGCGGCATGCTGACCACGCTAAGGCGGGGAAGTCCAGCTTGATGTCAGACCGCCTGAATGCGTCTTCACCCTCCGCGATCTGTGGCGATCTTTGGTTTTCCTTGAGAGTGCAGCGTTTATCCCACTTTAGCCTCAAGCTCACATTCTTCCGGTTATGCTTGAGTCAGGGGAATGTCCCTGCAGTCTCGTTTCGCCCGGATGACCCTCATTCGGCGCGGTTTTCAGCTGACTTTTTTCGGGCCAGTTCTTTCAGCCGACCTCTCAGCAACGACTTTCACTCCAGGAGAACCGATGAGCTTTCTCAACAGACTTAAATCCTTGGGCAGTCAGGCAGGCAAGGAAGCGCAGGACACGTGGAGCCGCTTTAACAACACTGCTTTTGCGGAGGCCACCATGGCCGCCTGCGCATTGATCGGCGCGGCAGACGGCAAGATCGATCAGCAGGAGCGCACCCGTACTGCCCAGTTCATCACCAGCAGCGACGCCCTCAAGGCGTTCAATGTGGCCGATCTGCGGACCAAGTACGAGCGATTCTGCGACAAGATCACGGGCGACTTTGACTTTGGCAAGATCGAACTGATGCAGGTCATCGGGCGCGTGGCAGGCAAACAAGACCAGGCCCGCGCCGTTGTGCAGCTCGCGCTGATCATCGCCAACGCCGATGGAGAGTTCAGCGCCGACGAGCAAAAAGTGGTGCGCGACGTGGTCTTCGCCCTCAAGCTCAACCCTGCCGAATTCGGCCTCTGAACGGTTGACCCGCCCATTCCATCCCACCGGATGAGGGGCAGATGTCAAAATGTGTTCCCGGCTTTGAACACCTTCAATTGTGGTTGACAGAACGCTTCGTCACCTACATTCTTAGAAAGAGCATCTCAATTCTCAGCTTCACCCCACTCAGGAGGGCAGCATGGCAGTTTCACTTTCCAAAGGCGGCAACGTTTCACTTTCCAAGGAAGCTCCAGGCCTCACCGCCATTGTCATCGGTCTTGGTTGGGACCCCCGCGCCACCGACGGCAAACAGTTCGACCTTGACGCCAGCGCCTTTATGCTCAAGGACGATGCCAAGGTGCGGGCCGACGGCGACTTCATTTTCTACAACAACAAGGTATCTTCTGACGGCAGCGTGACCCACAACGGCGACAACCTGACGGGCGAAGGCAGCGGCGACGACGAAACCCTCGATATCGACCTGAGCAAGGTGCCCGCTGAGGTGCAGAAAGTGGCGATCACCGTCACCATCGATCAGGCCGACACACGTGGCCAGAGCTTCGGGCAGGTGGGCAACGCTTACATCCGCGTGATGAACAAGGCCAACGGCAGCGAAATCGCCCGCTATGACCTGTCCGAAGACGCGTCCACCGATACCGCCATGATCTTTGGCGAGGTCTACCGCAACGGAGCCGACTGGAAATTCAAAGCAGTCGGTCAGGGCTATGCAGGCGGCCTCGCGCCATTGGCCCGCAATTACGGCGTTAACGTTTAACCCTGTACGGTGAAGCGGGTGGGGCTGTTTGGCCTCCGCCCGCTTTTTGCGCGGGGTGGCCCCTCTTGCTCCTGTGGACTCACCTCCTGCCGATCCGGTGTATGGGCACCTGCCTCTGACAGGGCAGCGTGTGGGGCCGTTCAACACGTTTTAAACCTGATGAGACGGACTCCAGCCGAATCCCGTGGTGTTGCCATTCAATTCGAGCGGAGCGCGAGATGAGAAAAGACGGATTGCTGGAGATGGACAGACAGGCGGCGCGGTTTCGACTGGACGGCAATCAGACGGAATCCGGATAAGG
>JAQBPF010000288.1 GCA_028287665.1 Deinococcus sp.
TCTTATCAATAGAGGCGGTCTGCTCTGGGCTTCACATATCGGCGTGTCACCATTCGGCACTAAGCCAGGAAAACCGCAGCCAGAATGTTCTGCGCGAGGTCGTCGATGGTGTCCTGTTCCAGGGCAACCGGATCAAGGTCGCGGCCCAGATCGCGCTGCAAGCTGTACAGGAGTTCCACACTCATCAGCGAGTCGAAGCCGATGGCCAGAAAGCTGCGGTTGGCGGTGGTGTCGGTCTCTGAGCCGCCCTGCTGTCTGATCCACGCCACCTGCTGTTCTATGTAATGGGTCAGCATGGTCAGCCGTTCAGTGTGCCCCAGCGGGGTCAGGGCCGCCAGCAGTTGGCCTTTGGTCTTGCTGTGGTTCAGGGCCGTCCAATCTTGGGTCAGGGTCATCTGGTCACTCCTCCGGGGCAAAGCTCAATAACGCAGCAGAACACTGGCCCACGAAAGGCCCGCGCCAAAGCCGCTGAGTAACAAGAGGTCGCCGCGCTTCACCTTCTGGGGCTGCGTGCCGTGCAGCACGTCATGGAGCAGGATGGGAATGGACGCCGACACCGTGTTGCCTGTGGTGGCCAGGGTGCGCGGCATTCGTTCGGTGGGCAGATTCAGCCGGGAACGCAGGCCATCCAGGACCATATGGGACGCCTGATGAAACAGGAACAGGCGCACATCGTCGGAAGTGACCCCATGCGCGTCCAACAGGCCCTGAAGGTGGGGCGGCACCATCCGGTAGGTAAACCCCAGCATCGTCTTGCCGTTCATATGAATCTGGTCGCGGGTGCGGGTGTTGGGGCCATCGGTGACTTCGGGCAGAGGTTCGGGCGGAGTGGGCAGGCGGGCCGCGCCGCCGGGCACACAGAAGGCCTCCTGCAAACTGCCATCGGTGCCCCAGGCCGACCCTAAAACGTGAGACCGCTCATCTCCCCGGCCGACCCAGGTGGCCGCCGCACCATCCCCGAACAGCAGGCGAGTCGAGCGGTCCTGGGGACTGATCAGCTTGGTGTAGGTATCTGCCGTCACGATCAGCACGTTGTTGGCCGCCCCGGAGGTCAGCAGGCTGGAGGCCAGAATCAGGCTGTAGGTAAAACCTGAGCAGGCCAGATTGACATCGAAAGCGGCCACCTGAACAGGCAGGTCC
This sequence comes from Deinococcus sp., assembly GCA_028287665.1. Lineage (GTDB taxonomy): Bacteria > Deinococcota > Deinococci > Deinococcales > Deinococcaceae > Deinococcus. Next base: position 1,141 of record JAQBPF010000288.1, read on the forward strand.
AGCCGTCCGTGCAGCAGGCAGGCATTGGAGGGCAGGCGGTGATCGGGCGTCTGGGTGCAAAAAATGATGGTGTCCAGCAGCGTGGGCAGCTCGGGGTGGGCAGCAAACAGCTTGTGGCAGGCCGCTTCCGCCAGATCAAGGGCCGTTTCGTTGGGGGCGCTGATGTGCCGCTGCTCTACGCCGGTGTGCTTGGCCGCTTCGGGCACGTTCCACTCGGGAAACTGCTGGTGCAGGGCGGCGTTCGTTTCTATATGTTCCGGCAGATGCACCGCCACGGCCTCCAGGCGGGCGGGCATCATGAGGGAGCCGCCGGAAGTGGGGGCGAAACGACCGACATAGACGGACTGCGTGAACCCTGTTTCAGGGCAGCAAAATGCGCTTCCGTCAGTTCTTCGACCCGCGACTGCATCAGCGCGGTCTGAATCAGCGGCACGCGGTAGGCTCCTTCGGGCGTCAGGCGGACGGCGTCGGCGGAGATGGTCACAAAACCGAGGTCCGCAGCGGCCTGCCAGATGCCAGAGAACTCGTCCAGCACATCTTCCCCAAAGTTGGCCCGGTAACTGGCCCGGTCCACGCTGAGCGACTGAAGGTTACGGAACAGCAGCGAGAGCCGCAGGTCAGTTGGGGTGCGGGCATAGCCGACCTCTACGGGCAGGCGGCCCTCATCCAGCGCGGCGTAGTAGGCGGTCAGGGTGCGGGCGTTCATGAACGTGGACCCCTGAGCATGACCTGATCGGTGATGGTCTGGAAAGTCTGAAATGGCCGCGTAGCCCCAGCCCCAGACATCGTGGGCATCAAACGAGCGGCGGCATTCCTCGTAGATGAAGCGCTCACTGGGCTGATCCTGACCCGGCCTGTGCCCACTGTCCTTCTTCTGAAAGTCGTAGGGCGTGAGTTGTTCGTAGCCGCCCGCTGCCAGCAGGTCGCAGGCCAGATGGAACATCTCGCGCACCAGCTCGGGACCGGGCAATTCATCGCGTCGGTTCAGGGCAAAGTCGGTCATGCCGCCCACGTTGAGTTCGTAATGGGTGATGTGCTCCACACCCGACGCCATCAGGTCGCGCAGGTCGCGCTCCAGGTGGGCCAGCGTTTGCTGCGGCCAACCAAAAATCAGGTCCACATTGCAGCCGAGGCCCAGTGCTGCGGCCCATTCCACAGCCTGAAACACATGCCTGGGCTGCTGCTTGCGCCCACTCAGCAGACTGAGCCCCTGATCGAGTTGTTGCGCTCCCATACTGATCCGCGTCACGCCGTGCGCCTGCATCACTTCCAGTTTTTCGCGGCTAAACAGTTGGGGAATGCCTTCCAGTGTGACCGGGGTGGCCGCAGGCAGGCGGGGCAGCAGGTCATGAATCAGGCCCAGCAGGCGGGG
>JAQBPF010000318.1 GCA_028287665.1 Deinococcus sp.
GAAACGGTGCGCCAGTTGCACGCGGCGCTGGGTACGGCGCTTCCCCCGGTGGTGTTCCTGTCGGGCCTGAACCGGGCCTCACAGGTTCCCGATCTGGGGGAGGCCCTGATTGCCGCCTACCTCGTCAAGCCGTTTCGTCCTTCTCAGCTGGTCGAGGTGATCGGCCAGGTGGCCCGCACTGCCCGAACCCGCCGTTCAAACTGACCCTACTCACGTCTGCTGTCTGACCCTATCATTGGGGTCAGATTTTCTTTACGCTGGCTTCATGACCGATTCTCAGACAGGAACCCTTCAAGTCAAGCAGGGCTTTGCCCAGATGTTCAAGGGCGGCGTGATCATGGACGTGGTCACCGCCGATCAGGCCCGCATTGCCGAGGCTGCCGGAGCGACTGCCGTGATGGCCCTGGAGCGCGTGCCCGCCGACATCCGCAAAGACGGCGGCGTGGCCCGCATGAGCGACCCCAGCATGATCAAGGAAATCATCGGCGCGGTGACGATTCCCGTGATGGCCAAGGCCCGTATCGGCCACATCGTGGAGGCCCAGATTTTGCAGGCGTTGGGCGTGGATTTCATCGACGAATCCGAAGTGCTGACCCCCGCCGACGACCAGTTTCATATCCTGAAGCACGGCTTCAAAGTGCCCTTCGTGTGCGGAGCCAAGAACCTGGGTGAAGCCCTGCGCCGCATCGGGGAAGGGGCCTCCATGATCCGCACCAAGGGCGAGGCCGGAACCGGCAACGTGATCGAGGCCGTGCGCCACGCCCGCACCATCCTGGGTGAAATCCGCGCCATCCAGACCCGCCCGCCCGAAGAACTGATGACGGTGGCCCGCGACCTTCAGGCTCCCTACGATCTGATTCAGTACGTTCACGCGCACGGCAAACTGCCCGTCGTCAACTTCGCTGCGGGCGGCATCGCCACCCCTGCCGACGCCGCCCTGATGATGCACCTCGGCCTGGACGGCGTGTTCGTGGGGAGCGGCATCTTCAAGAGCGATAACCCCGAGCGCCGCGCCCACGCCATCGTGAAGGCCGTGACCCACTTCGACAACCCCGACATGCTGGCTGAAATCAGCGAAAACCTCGGCGCACCCATGACCGGTATCAATATCGATGACCTGATTCCCGCCGAGCGTCTGGCGTCTCGCGGCTGGTAAGAAGGTCGCCGCTCAGTCCCGGCTGAACCGAGCGAAGCGAGGAGCGAACAACAGACGTCGCAGCGAGAGTGGAGAGTTTGCCCTGTGTTGGGGCAACATCGGAACGGGATCGGCAGCGTCTGAAGGTCGACATAATCACCCCACCATTCAGCACCCGAACAGGGGAGACGGCCACCACCGCTCTCCCCGTTCCCATGAGGTTTCCCCATGACTCAACCTACACTCGGCGTACTGGCCCTGCAAGGCGCATTCCGCGAGCACCGCCAACGCCTTGAAACACTCGGCGCAACCGTGAAAGAAGTGCGCCTGCCCGCCGATCTGCACGGCCTGTCCGGGCTGATCATCCCCGGCGGCGAAAGTACCACGATGGCCCGACTGATGACCGATTATGCCCTCTTGCAGCCAGTCCGCGACTTCCACACACGCGGCGGCGCGATCTGGGGCACCTGCGCCGGAGCCATTCTGCTGGCCCGCGACATTCAGGGTGCACCTCCTCAATTTGGCGTACAGGACAGCCTCAGCCTGATGGATATTCAGGTTCGCCGCAACGCCTTCGGGAGGCAGGTCGATTCCTTTACGACGCCGTTGAAGGTCACAGGTCTGGAGCAACCCTTCCCAGCCGTGTTCATTCGTGCCCCAGTCATTGAAAGCGTGGGGGAAGGCGTAGAAGTGCTGGCCCAGCATAACGGACAGGTTGTGCTGGCTCGCCAGGGCCGCCTGATGGCCAGTTCTTTCCACCCTGAATTGACGCCTGACCCGCGCCTGCACGAGCTTTTCTTGGACCTGGTCAATGAAACGGTGCTCGAAACTGCTTGAATTTCATTCAATCACAAACAATCATCTCACAAATTAGATATATCGTGAATCATTTCACTTACTTTCTTTCCCTACTCACCCAACTGTTCCACCGTTCCTCCCAAACGCGCCCGCTCTGCTGCAAACGCCATCCGGTGCGAATCCAGCGATTCGGCCAGTGGGGTAGGAGGCCCAGCCTCACGCCGCACATACGCCAGCCACGCGGCCACCAGCCCCACATCCCCACCGCCGTGATTGCCCGCTGCGTCCACTGTCCAGCGTTCCACATCACCCGTGCGGAAGTCGTGGAATTCCAGTTCACCCCGTTCCATCTGACCTCGCACTTCGCCGTGCGTGCCCAGCAGCTTCAGCGTGCGGGTATTGTTGTGCGTAAACGCGCTGACAGTAAGTTGCGCGGTCACGCCATTGGCAAAGGTGACGGTGACGGCCTGATGGTCAACGACGTTATTGCCGCCGCCATACACGCAGCGTCCATACGGGCCATGTGCCAGAGCGTCAGCCAAAGAGACTCCGCCCGCCGTGAGGACGGTCACGGGCCAAGTATTCGGATCGCGCCCGCCGTAAATGACGCGGGCATCGTACGGACACTGCACCACCGGACAGGTCACGCAGCGATCCGACGCGCCAGCCGGAGCTTCCTCCGGCCGGAAATGATGCAGGCCGCCCTCACTGGATACCCGCACCGGAGTCGCACCCGCGAACCAGCGCAACAAGTCCAGATCGTGCCCGCTTTTGGCGAGAATAAACGGCGCGGCAGGCGGGCTGGAGTGCCAGTTGCCCCGCACGAACGAATGCGAGTAATGCCAATACGCCACGTTCTCGGCGTGCTGGATGCCCACCAGTCGGCCCAGTCGCCCCGAGTCCAGCACACCCCGCACTGCGCCAAAAAAGGCCGTGGCCCGCAGCACATGGCAGACCGTGACCCGCCCCTCAGACGCCGCTTCTGCGGCCAGTAACGTTTCCAATTCAGCTTCCTGCAAGCAGATCGGCTTTTCCAGCAGCACATCGTAGCCCAGCGCCAGAGCCTGCAGGCACGGCCCCACATGCGCGTCGTCAGGCGTGGCGATTACCAGCGCGTCGGCCACCCGCCCCAGTGCAAAAAACGCATCGGCATCGGCAAAGCAGGCACCCGCGCCCAGCCCATGCCGCGCCGCAACTTCGGCCAAACGTGCGGGCCGGGGGTCAACCAGATGCGTGATGCATGCGCCCTGCGCGGTCAGATGCCGGGCGTACACATCCCCGCCCCGGTTGCCGCAGCCGAGAATGGCAATGGTTCGCGTAAGGCTCATGCGTCATCCACTTCATAAAACAGCGACTCCCCATCCACCCAGCGGGTCAGCCACTCGTGCAACGATTCAGCCTGCCACAAGATCGACTCCGGTGCAGCCGTCAAATCTTCAGTGTCGTCCAACAAAGAAAAATCGAAGATGCCGACGCGTCCATCTTTCAAATCTAAAATAGAGCTGACGTTACAGCCCCAATACGCCAAAAAAAGCAGATGGCGCGGCCAGCCGTCTGGGCAACACTCGCTCATCCACTGGACGCTGCTGGTGTCCAGTTCGGCCACAGACAAGTTCAGCCTTTGGTCCTCTGGCACGAGGAGCGGATAAAGACCGTATCCCGGCCCCCACCCGCCATTCCCCAGTTCGGTCACAACACGTTCCAGGAGTGCGGGCAGGGAAAGCTGCAGCTCCAGGGCGGCGGCCTGTACGTCTGCGGCTGTCAGCGGCGCTCCCACTCTGGCATCCTCCACTTCATCGGTCGCCTGATAGGCTACCCGCTCCCGCAGCGCCGCCAGCAATTCATCCTCACTCACACCCGCTCCACGCCCCAGCCCACGCCGCCTGGCCTCTGCACCGTCCCGGCCTGCCAGTCCAGCCCCGTGTAAGGGTCATCGGCCAGCAGAAGCGCTCCGTCCAGGTCGGCCCAGTCGCATGCGCCCGCCAGGTGCACCGCTGCCGAGATCCCCAGCGAGCTTTCGATCATGCAGCCCATCATGACCTGAAGGCCGTGCGTGCGGGCCAGTCTCAGCGCGTGGAGGGCCTGCAACGGCCCGCCCAGCTTCGCCAGTTTCAGGTTCACGCCGTCAAAGGCCGCTGCCAACGCGGGCACATCGGAGACATGGTGCAGGCTCTCGTCGGCCACGATGGGCACACGCGCCACCGCCCGCAACGCGGCGTGGCCTTCCAGATCGCCCGCTGCCAGAGGCTGCTCCACAAACTCCACGCGGGCGGCGTCCAGCACACCCAGCATCCTCCCCGCCTGCGGGCGTGTCCAGGCGGCATTGGCATCCACGCGCAGGGCCACGTCCGGCGCTTCCTCGCGCAGGGCTTCCAGAATCTGCTCGTCACGGTCGGTACCTAGCTTGACCTTCAGAACCCCGTGCCCGCGCCCCACCGCTTCCCGCGCCTGCCGCCGCATCTCGGGCAGGTCGGCAAGACTGATGGTGTAGCTGCTTTCTGGAATGGAAGCGGGGGAGAGGCCCAGCAACCGCCAGACCGGAAGCCCCACCCGGCGGGCGCACCACTCCAGCGCGGCCATTTCCAGCGCACATTTGGCGCTCGGATGGTGAAACGGCATTACGCGCGCGAGCCGGGAATGCAGGCCGTCCCAGTCCCACAGATCATCGCCTACAGCCTCCGCCAGCAGCGGCAGAACGGCCTCCACCGTACCCCGCGTTTCGCCGTAAAAGGCATTGGGCGCGGCCTCGCCCTGCCCGGTGACGCCCTCATGCGTCAGGCTGACGAAGGTGCGCGGGTACACCGAATGCGTCCAGCGGGCAATACCGAACGGCTGCGCGGTGTGAAGGTCGAGCGTGTCCCAGGTCGCCTGCACGCTCAAGCCGTCCACCGCCCGAACCCCGTGCAGGTCTCCTGCAAACGCCTGCCGTATTCGCCCTCGCCCAGGGTTTCGATGGTCACGCGCATATGCGTCGCGTTGGCGTGCAGCACCCGCCGCCCATCCAGCATGATGCCCACATGGCCGGGGAAAAAGGCCAGATCACCGCGTGCCGGAGTCTCGACCGCACTCAGCGCTTTCTGCTGCAGATCGGCGTCACGGGGAATGGCCCGTCCGAAGGCCGCATAGACCAACTGCGACAGCCCCGAGCAATCCAGCCCCCAGGCCGAGCGCCCGCCCCAGACATAGGGCGTGTCCAGGAAGCGCAGGGCAAAATCGGCCACATCCGTCTCAGACACAGGAGCAGCACACACCGCCTGCACCCAGGCCGCCGCTCCACCGGGCAACAGCACGGGCCGCCACACCCGCCCGCCCTCGGTCACGCTTTCACCGCTGCCCTGCACCGCCACGGCTCCAAAGGCCAGCTCAGCCACGATGGGCGCACTGATTTTTGGCCGGGCATAAGCATGGGCCCGCAGAGCCGTGATCTTCAGCGTTTCGCCCGCAGACAAGCCGTCCAGTACACCGCCCACCCGCACCCAGCCCGGATACCCGTCGTGTTCCGTTTTGACCCACGCCCACTCGCCCTGACGCAACAACACCGACAACGGCTCGCCGGGCAGGGCCTCGCTGACCTGCTCGGCCCCCAGCTCCGGCGCGGCCCGCAGGCTCAGCCTGGCGTTCCCCGTCCAGCCTGCCGCCGCCGTCAGCCACTGCCACTCGCCGCCTTCCAACTGGCCTTCCAGGCTTTTTTCAGCCAATCGGCGGACGGGGTCATAGACGTGCAGGCGCGGGTCAAGGGTCTGAGCAACGGTCATGGCCTCAGCCTAGAGCATTCGGCAGAAGTGGGGGATGAGCCCGGTCATGAGTGCAGAGATGAGGGCAGTCGTCACCCTGAACACACCCTTGCCCCACCCCTACAGATACCTCGTCATCCACCGCGCCCAGTTTGCCCCCAGCACCCCGGCCCGCACCTCCGCTGGCATGACCTCCACACTGCCCGGCACGTCGCGGTACGAATCCACCCCCGCCAGGCATTTTTCCTGCCCGAATCCGCCGTCCAGATCTGTGCCGAGGGCCACCCGGTCCCACCCGATCAATCCTGCGTAGTGCGCCGCATGTGCCGCCAGCCCGCTCAGCGGCGCACGCGGATCGCCGTCCTGCCAGCCCTCCTGAACGAATTTTGAGGGGTAGACCAGCCCGATCACGCCGTCCTTCCCGGCAATCGCGCGGGCCATGTCATCGGTCAGGTGCCTGTTTCCGGCCACGAAATGTCGGCTGTTGGCGTGTGTGGCGATCATTCGCGGGTGCAATTCGGCGGCGTCCCAGAAGCTGGCATCGTCCAGATGCGAGGCGTCCAGCGCGATCCCCTGTTCGGCCATCGCCGTGACCAGTTCCCGCCCCGCCGCCGTCAGGGGGCCGGGCGCTTCCGTGCCGCCTGCGTAGCGGGTGCGGCCCCACGCTGGCCCGATCACGCGCACGCCCGCCGCCGCCCAGAACGGCAGATCATCCACATCCCGCACCGGGTCAGCCCCTTCCATCAGCAGCACGACTCCCAGAGGAGCGTCTGCCAACGCCAGGTGCGCCGCCACCTCTGCCCCAGTCCTCAGCAGCCGCAGCTGTCCGGCTTCTTCCCAGCGCCGGTACTGATCCAGTTGCCCCAGAGCCTGTTGCCGTGCCCCCGCGTGGTCGGTGTAGCCCCCCGGACTCTGGGCCGTACGCGGCAGGGCGAACAGCGTGCCGAAGCACACGCGAAGGCCCGCCGCCTTCAGTTCCGAAAACGTGACGGTGGCGGTTTCGCCCGGGACCGGATCATCACGCCGCAGGTCTTCCAGCGGCAGGGTCAGATCCCTTCCCAGCGCAGCATTAAAGGCCAGATCCAGATGGCCGTCGATCAGCAGCGGCCCGTTCATGCGGCGGCCCACACAGTCCAGAAACAGGAGTCCATAGGCCCGCCATTGTAGAGCCCCGACTTCTGCGAATCTTGACCCTCCGCGCCCGCTGACCACTGAGAACGCTATGCTGCCCCGCGTGCGCTCGCTTGAGTTTCGTCATGGTCTGGCTACGCTGCGGTATGACGCGACGGGCAAGGGTGAACCGATGGTCCTGATTCACGGTCTCAGCGGTTCAAGTCGGTGGTGGCGGCACAATGTTCCCGTGTTTGCCCAGTCTCACCGGACCTTTGTGGTGGACCTCGCCGGATATGGTCGGGCGCGGCGGCAACGCTCCCTGGGTGTGCGCGAAGACGCCGCCCTGATCGCGGCCTGGCTGGACAATCAACGGCTCGAACACGTGACCCTGATCGGTCACAGTATGGGCGGCCATATCGCTCTGCATGTGGCGGCCCTGCGGCCAGAACGGGTCGATACCCTGGTTCTGGCCTGTGCCAGCGGCCTGCTGGACGCCGCCCGCGCGGGCCGGCCCAACATGTGGCGCAGCTCGGTGCATCTGCTGGGCGACAATATCCTCGAGGTGCTGCCCAACCTCAACGTCAGGACGCTGGTGATCTGGGGAGCCCGTGACGCGCTGGTGCCTGCACATTT
>JAQBPF010000326.1 GCA_028287665.1 Deinococcus sp.
CTCCGCCGAGTTATCGCGCAACAGGGCCACTTGCAGGGCAGGAAAGTGGGGGCGGAGCGCGTCGGCCAGGGCTGCACCGCTGGGCGCGTCACCGTAGGGGCCGCCCAGATCGCTGGTTTCAGGCACGATCAGCAGGAGGGGTGCAGCGTGGTTGAGCGCAGGCCAAGCGCCGCTGAAGCGGAGGCTTTGGGCGGCCCAGGTTTCTATCTGGCTTTGGTCGGCCTGTTGCTGAGGCGTGAAATACGGACGCGGCGTACCGGGAAAATGGGCGGCGGCGCGTTCCAGACGGCTGACGGCTTGCGCCACACGCTGCGGCGGCAATCGACCTTCATCCACGGCCCGCACGAGGGCAGCAGCATGGTCGGCGTGGGTGGTCAGGTCGCCGTGCCCGCAGCTCAGCACGGCGTCGGCCCCAGCCAGCAGTGCCAGAGGAGCCGCCTCGCCGAGGGGGTGGCGGTCGGCAATAGCGTGCATATCGGTGGCGTCGGTGACGACTACGCCGTCATAGTGCCACTCGGTACGCAGCAGGTCCGTCAGGAAGGCGGGCGACAGGGTGGCGGGCTGCACGGCGTCCAGCGCGGGATAAAGGATGTGGGCGGTCATGATACTGCCCACGCCTGCCGCCACCGCCGCTCGGAAAGGCCGCCATTCGGTCTGCTCCAGCTCGGCGCGGGATTTGGTCACGGTGGGCAGGGTCAGGTGGCTGTCCTGGGTGGTGTCGCCGTGCCCCGGAAAGTGCTTGACGGCGCTCAGCACGCCCTCTTCCTCGCTGCCCAGGGCCCACGCCACGCCCAGCCGGGCCACCAGTTCAGGGTCACTCCCAAACGCCCGCTCTCCGATCACCGGGTTCAGCGGATTCACGTTCACATCCAGACTGGGCGCGTAGTTCCAGTTGATGCCCAGTTCAATCAGTCCGCGTGCAGCGATTCGTCCAGCTTCCCGCGCCGCTGCCTCGCTGCCGATAACGCCCAGGGCCTGCGGCGTGGGGGCATGCGGGCGGTCCAGTCGCCGCAACACCGCGCCCCCCTCCTGATCGGTGGCAATCAGCGCGTCGTGCCCCAGCGCCTCCCGAATACCTTGCACCAGTCGGGCCGTGCGTTGCGGCGTGCTGAAATTGCGGGCGAACAGGCACACGCCGCCGAAGCTGTGATGGGCCAGAAAGCGTGCCTGTTCGGGCGTGAGGTCGGGGCCGGGGAGGTCGATGATCAGGGTGCGGTTGGGAGAAACGGCCATTATTTCACCGCCCCCTCCATCCCCTTCATAAAGTAGCGCTGGGCGGCCAGAAACACCAGCAGCACAGGCAACATCATGATCAGTGATCCGGCAGCGATATTGAAGGGATCGTAATTGAATTGTCCCTTCAGACGCAGCACGGCCACACTCAGCGGCGCTTTGTCGGGCGCCGCAGACAGCACCAGCATGGGCCAGAAATAGGCATTCCAGGTGCCCACCAATGTAAAAATGCCCAGCGCGGCTAGGGAAGGTTTGGTGAGCGGCAACATGATGCGGGTCAGAATGGTCATCTCGCCTGCGCCGTCCAGCCGTGCGGCTTCCAGCAGGGCTGTGGGCACGCCTAAAAATGCCTGCCGCATCAGGAAAATGCCGAATGCGCCCGCGATGGTGGGAATGACCACGCCCAGATGCGTGCCCAGCAGGCCCATCTTTTTGAGGGTCAGGGTATTCACGATAAAGGTGGTCTCGCCCGGCAGAACCAGCGTCGCCACGATGATGGCAAAGATGATGTTTTTGCCCGGAAAGCGGAAGCGGGCCAGCGGATAGGCAGCCAACGCCGACACCACCAGCGTCCCGATCACCGTCAGGGCCGTGATGGAAATGCTGTTCCAGACGTACTTGCCTAATTCAAAGGTACGGTAGACCTCCAGAAAGTTGTTCAGCGTGACGGCTTTGGGAAACAGGCTGGCCGGAAAATCGTAGATGCTGGTTCCAGCGCGTTTATCGGTGACGGCAATCGCCAGCGTCCAGACGAAGGGGAACACGGCGAAGATCAGGACCCCGAAGAGGAGAACGTAACGCAGCACCAGCCGAAGCGCCTTTTTGTTGCTCTTGCGGCGCGGGACGGTCTGCACGATGGGCCTCGTCACTGCGCTCATGAGCCTTCTCCACCGCTTTCGCGGAACAGCCGGAAGTTGGCCACCGACAGGGCCAGGGCCACCACCGCCACCACCAGACCCGCTGCACTGGCCAGCCCGTAATCAAAGTTGAAGCCCTGAAATGCCTTGGAATAGACATACATCAGCGCGGTGTACGTGCTGTTCAGCGGGCCACCGTTGGTCAGCACCAGCACCTCTTCCAGCACGCGCAGGGCGGCAATGGTCGACAGCAGGCTGCACAGCAAGATGGTGGGTTTCATCATCGGCACCGTGATCTGCCAGAAGCGTTGCCACGCCGACGCACCGTCCAGCACCGCCGCTTCTTCCAGTTCTTCGGGGATGCCCTGCAAACCCGCCAGATACAGCACCATGTAATAGCCGAAGCCGCGCCAGAACGTGACCAGCATGACGGCCCAGAAGGCGGTGTATTCGCTGTTCAGCCAGCCCACCGCGCCGTTAGGGAGCAGATGCAGCGTCCCCAGCACCCAGTTCAGCGTGCCGTCCTTGTTGTAGACCCATTCCCACATCACGGCGGCCAGCGAAATACTGGTGACGACGGGGACGTAGTAGGCGGCCCTGAAAAACGTCATGCCGGGCAAGTTTTTGTTGACCAGCACGGCCACTGCCAGCGACGCCAACTGCAACACGGGCACCACCACCAGATACTTCACGCTGTTGCCCAGCGAGGTCAGAAACAGCGGATCGGCAAAGAGAGTGCGGAAGTTTTCGATGCCGATCCACTTGGGCGGCAGGCCCTGCCCAAACCGCGCTCCGCCGTATTCGGTAAAGCCCAGATAGCTGCCGTAAGCCAGCGGATAGAAGGTAAAGAGCGTCAGCAAAATCAGGGCGGGGGCCAAAAATGCGTAGGACATCAGCGTGTCACGCCATGAAAAGGGGGCGCGGGGCGGGGGCGACGGAGTGCGCTGGGTACGGGTCATGAAACACCTCCTTGATCAATGGGAGTAAAGTGGATGATTAAGCCCACAACTGGTCTGATAAATCCGATCAATCCAAGTAGCGGCCCGCCCCATTCTTCGGCAGGCGGGCCAAGGGATGAGGGCAGGAAGGTCTAGATTCCCCCCCCAACCCTTACTTCTTCATATTGGCGTTCCAGTAGCTTACGGTGTCATTCAGCGCCTGGGCCGCTGTTTTCTTGCCCAGCATGGCGGCTTCTATGTTGTCGCTGAAGTTCTTGTACAGATCGTCGCTGTTGCCGGGCACCTTGAAGCCGGGGTTGATAAAGCGGCCCGACGCGCCCACCAGGCTCGTGGCCTTGGCAATCGGATCGGCGCTGACCTTCTTGAAGTAGGGATCGTTCTGGGCGGCGGCGGTGGTCGGCACAATCGGCACGATCTTGGCAAATTCCATCTGATTGGCGTTGTTGGTAAAGAAGGCCGCGAGCTTGGCGGCCTCGGCGGGGTGCTTGCTGGCGGTGGGAATGACCATGCCCATGCTGGTGCCGGTCTGCACGCCTGCCTTGCCCAGCGGCGCAGTCGTAACCACCGTTTTGGCATACAGGCTGGGGTTGCTGTCCTTGATGCGGTTCAGGGCTTGCGGCCCGCCCACGATCATGGCGACCTTGTTCTGGGCATACAGTTCGGTGGCCAACTGGAAGGCCTCTTTTCGCAGGGCGTCTTCAGGTAGGTAGCCACCTTTAAACAGGTCGACGTAGCGTTGCAGCAGGGCAATATGCGCGGGCGAGTTGAAGGCCGCCTGACCGCTGGCATTGTAGATGGGCAGGCCATCGGAGAAGAAATAGCCCAGGAACGACGCGCCGCCGGGGTCCTTGAGGGCCGGAACCCAGGCATAAGCGCCCGTCTTGTCCTTCACAGCCTTGACCATGTTCAGCATCTCGGTCATGTTGCGCGGCGCACTCACTCCGGCTTTTTTCAGCAAGTCGGGGTTGTACAGCAGAACGCCTTCATTCAGCGAGCCGTACCAGGGGTAACCGTAAACTTTGCCACCAATCGTAAAGTTCTTGAGGGTCTGCGGATAGAAGGTGGTTCGTAGGGTGGCGGGCGCAGTCAGGCCGTCGACTGCCCGCAGGAAGCCGTTCTGGGCAGCCTTGGCAGTTTCGTCGATGTTCA
>JAQBPF010000352.1 GCA_028287665.1 Deinococcus sp.
AGCGGTTCTGAGCTCACCCGCTCAATCTGCCACGCGCACGCGGGAAGCGGCCCGCTGGACTGGACCCCCTAAAAGGGCGGCAGCCCATCGGCCCCGCCCTCGACTCTTCGGCGTTTACTTCACCAGACCGAGCTTGCGAACTTCGTCGCGCTCTTCGGTCAATTCCTGTGCGGTGGCGTCCATCTTGCCCCGGCTGAACTCGCTGACGTCTAGGCCCTGCACGATTTCGTACTGGCCGTTCTTGCAGGTCACGGGGAAGCCGTAGATGAGGCCAGCAGGAACGCCGTAGCTGCCGTCGCTGGGAATGCCCATGCTGACCCACTGGCCCTCGGCGGTGCCCAGCGCCCAGTCGCGCATATGGTCGATGGCGGCGCTGGCGGCACTGGCCGCGCTGCTGAGGCCGCGTGCCTCGATGATGGCCGCGCCGCGCTTGGCCACGGTAGAAATGTAGGTGTTTTCGTACCAGTCGCGCTCCACCAGATCCAGGGCGGGCTGGCCGTCTACGGTGGCCGCGCTCAGGTCGGGGTACTGGGTGCTGGAGTGGTTGCCCCAGATGGTCAGGTTCTGGATGCTGCTCACAGGCTTCCCGGTCTGCTCGGCCAGTTGTGAAATGGCGCGGTTGTGATCAAGGCGCACCATCGCCGTGAACTGTCCGGGGTTCAGGTCGGGGGCGTTTTGCTGGGCAATCAGGGCGTTGGTGTTGGCGGGGTTGCCCACCACCAGCACCGTCACGTTCCGGCTGGCCACCGCATTCAGCGCCTCGCCCTGCGGCTTGAAGATGCCGCCGTTGGCACCCAACAGGTCGCCGCGTTCCATGCCAGCCTTGCGGGGCATCGCGCCCACCAGCAGGGCGTAATCGATGTCCTTGAAGGCCACCATCGGGTCATCGCTGGTCACGATATCGGCCAGCAGGGGGAAGGCGCAGTCGCGGAGTTCCATCACGACGCCGTTGAGGGCCTTGAGTGCGGGCGTGATTTCCAGCAGGTGCAAAATCACGGGCTGGTCTTTGCCCAGCATGTCGCCGGAAGCAATGCGGAACAGCAGGCTGTAGCCGATCTGTCCGGCTGCGCCAGTGACGGCAACACGAACGGGTGGTTTGGTGGTCATGGGTAAATCCTCCTGAGAATTGAAGTCTGTCCAACAATAACGCGGCGGGTGTCGGTTGTGGGCCGCCGGGTGTGGGTTGCAGGAAAAGCTCAAGGTCTAGCTGCTCTCCATACACCCCACAACCCACCTCGCACAGCCCACTGCCCGCTAGGGCAACGGCCAGCGCACCGTTCCCGCCTGATCCGTCCTCCATACCTTTGCCCCCACCTCCTCTATGCGGGCCAGCACTGCGGGATGAGGATGACCGTAGGTGTTGCGGCCCACGCTGATCAGCACGTCGGCGGGGCGGGTCTGGGCCAGCATCTCGGCCCCGCTGGAAAAGCGGCTGCCGTGCTGCGCGGCCTTCAACAGGTCCAGTTTGCCCAGACCGATCAGGGCTTCGGCGGGGTCGGCCAGGTCGCCCAGAATGGCGGTGCGCCACAGTTTGCCCCCGGCGGTGGGCAGTTCCAGCGTTACAGACACAGAATTGTCGTTGTCTTCGGTGCTCCAGACGTTGCCGGGGGGCCACAGCACGTTCAGGGTCAGCCCCGGCACCTTCAGCTGGTCGCCGCGCCGCACCTCGCGCACAGGCACGCCTCGTTCACGGGCGGTCCAGAGCACAGCCGTCAGCACCGGATCGTCGGTCTTCAGCTGGCCAATCCACAGTTCGCCTACGGGCAGGCCACGCAGCACACCCGAAATGCCCTCGATGTGGTCGGTGTCAGCGTGGGTGGCGATCACCAGATCCAGCTTCCGCACGCCCAGCGCACGCAGGGCCGGAACCACGGTGCGGCCCCCCACGTCATAATCGGAGTTGACGCTGCCGCCTGCATCGATCAGGGCAGTGAATCCGGGCAGGCGAATCCGGGTGGAATCGCCCTGGCCGACATCCAGAAACACCAGTTCGCGGGGTGGATTCAGGCGCGGCGGCAGAGCGGTGAGCAGCATGCAGGCCAGCACTGTTCCCAGCGCGGCAGGCGCACGGATTCGGCCCCGCAGCCACAGCACGCCCGCACCTGCCGACAGCGCGTAGGCCAGGTATCCGGCGGCGCTGACCGTGCCCCAACTCAGCACCGGGGCGCGGCCAAAAGTTTCGGCAATCAGCAGGAGGATGTTGGCAAACATAGACACCAACCAGTTGATGAGGATGGCCGCCGGGCCGAGCACACCGGCCAGAAAACCCAGCGGCACCAGTACCACCATCACGGCCCCTGCCAGCAGGTTGGCAGGTAGGCCCACCAGCGGAATCTGCCCAAAGGTGCTGGCGATGATGGGCAGCGTGCCCAGTTCAGCCAACACGGTGGCCACCAGCGCCAGCCGCACCCACATCGGCCATTTCGGGGGCAACACTTCGGCCACTTTGCCCGACAGCAGCAGAGCCAGCACCGCCAGAAACGACAACTGAAAGCCCACGTCCAGCAGCCACATCGGAAAGGGCAGCAAGCAGGCCAACGCCGCGAAGGCCGTGATGCCCAGCGAGTCGGGTTTGCCGCGCCCCACCGCCAGTCCGATCATCACCGCAATGCCCATGATGATCGCCCGCGTGATGCTGGGCGAAAAGCCGACCAACTGCACCGAATATGGAATCAGCAGGGCGGCGGGCAGTCCGTAGGGCCACGCCGTGCCCGCACCCATGCGGGTCAGCAGCCAGATCAGCACGCCTGTAATCAGGGCCACGATCTGGCCCGAC
>JAQBPF010000355.1 GCA_028287665.1 Deinococcus sp.
ATGGCGATATCGAGTTCGCCGGTGCCCAGAGCGTTCATGTTGAATACGCTGCCGCCTGTGCTGCGGGCGTTGGCACGCACGCCACTGCCCGAATCGTTGATCATTTTGGCCATGCCGGTGGCGACAGGAAAGTACACGCCGGTGGTGCTGCCCGATCCGATGGTCAGAATGGTGTTGCCCTGGGCAAAGGCGACGGCGGCGGTACCAAGAAGCAGCAAGGTCGAGACGGTCTTCATAGACTTTTTCATGTGGATTCCTTCCGGTGGCCGACTGAATCTTCGCCACACGAACACGTTGAGAATGGCGGAATATTAGCACAGTCTAAAAATGCGCCCGCATTCGTGGTCATTCGCCTCGGCACGCAGCAGCTGTTTGGCCGTGGCATGCCCTCTACTTCCATCTTGAGACTGTTCAGCGATCTGAACCACGCCCGAACGGAACATTAGCGCACTTCCTGCAAAATGTTAAAATATTCCTAGACAAAGTGCAGATTGGCGCATAGAGGGCCGGATAAAACCACCTGGATTCATGCCGACCTGTCGGGCTCTGGCTCAGGCGTCCCGCCGCAGTTTGCCGCAGCGCCACCAGGCCGCCAGACAGAAGGCTGCGCTCAGAAGAAATACAGGTGTGTAGCCAGCTGCATCAGCCACCAGCCCGCCCAGGACCGGGGCAAAGAGCGCCGCGCCCACCAGGGTATTCAGCGTGCCGATATAGCGGCTGCGGGCGTGGGCAGGAGCGATGTTGAGCAGATGGTTGGTGTGGCCCAGGTTAAACCCCTGCGCCGCTACACTCGACAGAATGAATACCCCCAGATAAGCCCAGGCATTCCAGCCCAACGCTCCGACCAGCAGGGCGTACAGCGGGGCCAGGGCGGCAAATACGCTGGCGTACCGGATGATTCGCCGCGATCCCTTGCGCTCTGCCACCCGCTGCCACACCAGATTGGACAGAGGCGCAGCCCCGGTCAGAGCCATGACGAAAATGCCCAGGGCGGCGGCTGGAAAGTGCAGCTCGCGCAGGGCGAATACGGCATAGAACGGCTCGGCCATGCTGGCCCCCGCCAGCAGCAGGCGCACACTCAGAAAGGCCCGAAAATGTGGGTCACGCAGGGTCTCGGGAATGGCGCGCACTTCTGCCCTGACGCCCTCGGCAGGCAGCGGAGGATCGGGTGGTTCGGTCAGGCGGCCAAACAGCCCGTACCCCACGCTATAGGCCGCTGTGCCCAGTGCAAAAATCAGCGCGTAATCGTAGGGGAAGGCCAGGCCGGACCCCAGAATCCAGCGCACCAGCAATCCCGCCCCAAAAGCCAGCAGCCCCCCGTACAGGTTGCGGGTGCCAAAAAATCGCGCCCGTTTTTCCGTAGGCACCGTTTTGCTGATCACTTCCAAAAAGGGGAGACCCGACACCCCCGAAGCCAGGGCATTGACCAGCATGGCCAGCACAAAAAGCGTGAGGCACAGCACGGGCATCTGCCACAGCAGGGCTGCCACCAGGATCATAGAAACGTAGCTGAGCGTGCGGACCAGCGCCGCTGAACGGTAGACGGGCAACTTGAGAGGCAGGCTGCGAACCCGTGCGGCCACGATCAGTTGCGGCAGCATCCACCCGCCGCCCGCGATAGCCGGAAGCAGCCCGATCACGGCATTGGGGGCCCCTAACCGGGCGGCGAACCCTGCCACCACCACCGTCACGTTAAAAAAGCCGTCGCCCGTAAAAACGAACCAGCCGTTCAGGATACCCAGCCGCCCGTTGCGGTCCCAACCCCGAAACAGATTGATGCCCCGGCCTGCACGGTTCGCGCTCACTCGGCTAGGCCCCCGGCAACCTGAGCACGCCTTCCAGCGCAGCGTAGGCGTCGGGGCGGGCCAAAAAGACCAGTTCGTCGTCGGTGGTCAGCAGCAGTTCGGGCCGGGGCAGCCGCACGGTTCCGTCGCGCACGATGCCCACCACTTCTACCCCTGGAGGCAGAGAAAGTACGCTGAGCCGAGCGCCGCGCCAGCTGGGCGGCACCCCCCGGCGGTACAGTTCCCGCTCTATGGCCGTGGGGGCAGAGGACACTTCGGCCTCTGCAGCGTCATCGGGTTTGGGGGCGTCAAATGGAGTGGCCGGGGCGTCGGGCAGGCGGCGAGGAATAAAGCGCACGCCGTCGGGAAGCTGAGGCACGGTGGCCCCGGCATGAACCGCGCTTGCCGCCCGCGATCTGGCCTGACCGGGAACCAGCCCCGATTCGCCGCTGAGAGCGTGCGCCACCCCAGCCGTCAGCAGGGCCACGGGAAGCAGCGCGTCACCGCCCCATGCCACGGCCAGCAGCGCGGCGGCCACCGGAACATTCAGGGTGACGGTGACGTAGGCCACCATGCCCACCAGCGCCGCCACTGCCGGATCAAGGCCCAGAAAGCTGCCCAGTCCCACGCCCAGCAGGCCGCCGACCCCGACCGATGGCAGCACGCCGCCCCCAAAGGCTATCCGGGCTCCCAGCGCCAGCAGCAGCCAGCGCCACAGCCCCCCGCCCAGCGCCTCTGATCCCAGGAAGCCTGAAGCACCCAGCTGCACCCAGCCTGTGCCGTCGCCCAGCACCGCAGAGGTGCCAATGGTTCCCAGCGCGCCCAATTCTGTGGTGCCTGCCCAGGCGATGGCTGCCGTCAATAGCCCAAACACAGCGCCCAATGCAGGCCGCAGCCGTCCACTGGACCACTGCTGAGGAATGGCGCGGAAGGCGAACAGGGACAACCAACCCAGGAGGGTGACGGCCAGAATAATCCCCGCCACTTCCGGCAACTGCGCCGCTGAAGGAGCCTGCACATCGGCGATGCTGAACAGCGGCTGAAACCCGAAGGCCAGTCCGTACACGGCGTAGGCGGCCACTGAGGCCAGCACGCAGGGCATCAGCACTTCAAATTCAAATTCGAAGCGGCGGTAAAGCACTTCTGCAATCAGAACAGCGGCGGCCAGAGGGGCGTGGAGTACGGCTCCCAGGGCGGCTGCCGCGCCTGCCAGTGTCAGTGTGCGGACTTCGACCGAATCCAGCCGCGTGATTCGGCCCAGCAGCCGCGTGCCCAATTGCCCGACCATCGTAAAGGCCGAGTCGCGCCCCACCAGCAGCCCCGCGCCGTGGCCCAGCAGTGTTCCGGCCAACGTGCGGAGTTGTATCGCCAGTCCGGGCCACTGCCCACGGGCATGGTAGCCGCGCACCAGCTGCGAAAGGGGATCGTCACTGTTGGCCGGAATCAGCCACGCATAGGCCGCGCCCACCAGCGGTAAGGTCAACAGGCCCCAGGGCAGGGCCGTGCCAAAGGCCATCAACAGGCCGCCTTCGCCCGGTGTGCCCGGCGGCGAGTACCCGGTCAGTTGTGCGCCCAGCGACAACAAAGCGTCGAGTGCCAGCCGCAGCAAAATACACAGTCCGCCCACCAGCCCGCCCAGCAGCACACTGAGGACCACCACGCGGCCCGTCTCCAAGCGGGTTAACACGGCACGTGGCAGGGGGGAACGCATCGGCAGCATGGTAGCTCAAGTCGTGTATGTGGGGGCCGGTTCTCTGCACTCTGTGTGCCAAAAGCTTGATCTTGCCGTGGGCCGGAGAGGATTCGGTGCCAGTGAAGGCAACCTGGAGCCGCCGCAATCGAACAGGCCACACTCTCATGCGGCGGTTCAGGCCACTCCGGTGTATTCAAGTTGCTGAACGTAGAAAAGGCGCATCTGATGCATTTCCTTTTCTTGAAAACGGAGCTTCAAGGAAACGCCCCGGCTCTGGTTCACAGGCTCAGAGGTCGGTCAGGCGGCGCTTCCGCTGGACTGGTGCCCAGTTGGCGTTGCAGGTTCTGTTCCCAGATCAGGTCGCGCATGACCCAACCGCTGCCCGGAAACCGCAGGCCCAGCCTGAGTTCACCCAGCAGATACTCGCGCACATCGTTCAGAGAAAAGCCCTGCTCGACAAGTTGGCCCAGATTGACTTCGCCGTCCAGTGCACGGGCAATGGGGTGAATCTCTGCGCGTTTGCCGCCGGGCCGCAGGCGCAGGCCAAACCACGCGTACCGCTCAGTGGCGGTTACCTTGCCTTCTTTGACCGCTTCGGCGACTTGCTGGGCCACCTGAAACAGCGGCAGATCGGCCTGTCTGGCGGCGGCACGCACACTGCGGCCCTGGGCCTCGTTGAACAGGTTGATGTTGCCCTGAAACACGCGGCTGGGACTGCCGATGATGGCGCAGATCTGGGTCCATTCATCGCTGGCCCGCGCCCAGTCGGTCATAAAATGATCGTAGGGCCCCAGCGCGGTGCCCGTGACGGGTTTGAGCTCAAAGGCAAAGGTGCCGTTGTCGGGCAGCATCGGGCTGGCATGAATGGCGTCTACGCCCAGCCAGTCCAGAATGCCGCCTGCCACGATTTCGCCCTCAACATAGGCAACGGTGTAGGGCACCTCGGATTTCACCTCAAGGACGCCCGTCTGGCGGGTTCCGTTGATGAGTTCCATGATGCCGATAAGAGGAAGGTCTGAGAGGAGGCCCTGCATGAATGGGCTCAGTGTAGCGGCTGGCGCGGGCCATGCGTGTGGCCTGCTTACAGACCTCAGGCTTAAGTCAGTGGGGGGGAGAAGCTGGTGGCCTCTGCCGGAGGTTGATCCGTCCAGGTTCTCCCCGCCTTCAGGCCGAGGTCAAGTTCAGCCAGGCTGCCCCGAGTTCCGCACTGACATCGCTGGCGCTGAGGCCGTAACCGTGCTGCGCTCCGGCCCGTTCGCCTGCTGCCGCGTGCAGGGTGACGGCACACAGAGCGGCCTGCGGGGCCGCCAACCCCTGCCCCAGCAGCGCGGCCACCACACCGGCCAGGGTATCGCCCATGCCCGCGCTGCCCATGCCCGGATGTCCGCCCCGACTGACCTGTAGGCCGCCGCTGTGGGCCACCACGCTGGGGCCGCCCTTCAGGATCACCGTGCCGCCGTAGAGGTCGTGCAGGGCGCGGGCCGCCGTCAATGGATCGCGGGCGACCTCGGCCACCGAGCTGCCCAGCATTCTGGCCGCCTCGCCGGGATGCGGTGTCCAGACACAGCCAGCGTGCCCCAGTCCAGCCAACTCGGGCTGAAGGGCATCGGCATCCAGCACACACGGCACGCCCCAGGTCAGCACCCTGCGGGCCAGTGTGGCTGCCTCTGGTCCCAGGCCCATGCCGAGGCATACCGCATCGGGGGCGCCGTGACTGAAGGCGTCGGCCAACGCTGCGGCCAGATCGGCGTGTTGCCGGATCATCAGTTCGGGCATGACCAGGGGCACCTGTGCCGACGAATACACCGTGACCAGGCCTGCCCCGGCCCGCAGCGCCCCCATACTGGCCAACGCCGCTGCCCCCGTGGTGCCGGGATGGCCGCCCACCACCCAGACCCGCCCGGCTGTGCCTTTGTGGGCGTCACCAGAGCGCACGGGCAACAGCCGCGCCACATCTGCCCGCGTGGGCCGGGTGGCCAGGGCTTCTGCCTGCGCCCAATGAAGCGGCAGGCGCAGGGCGGCCAACCTGATCTGTCCGGCCCGGTGCGCCGCTGGGCCAAACAGCAGCGCCGTTTTGAGTCCAGAAAGCGTGACGGTCAGCGCGGCCTGCACTGCCTCGCCCGGAACATCGGCGCGGGTGGCGTCCAGGCCGCTGGGCAGGTCAATAGACAGCACCGGTCGGCCAGAGGCATTCACCGCCGCCACGATTTCGGCCAGCGCAGGCCGCAGCGGTGGCGTAAAGCCTGTTCCCAGCAGGCCGTCTACGATCACCGCCGCCGTTCTGGATTCCCGCGCCACTGCTGCCGCACTCAGCGCGGACACCCTGACACTCACTGCTCCCAGCCGTTTGCGGTTGGTCCGGGTCAGGGGGTGCCGGGCCGGGGCCGCCAGTACCCGGACCTCTCTTCCCAGTGCGGCCAGATGCCGGGCAGCCACCAGGGCGTCTCCGCCGTTGGCCCCGCTGCCTGCCAGCAACAGCACCACTCCGACCAGCATGGCGTCCTGTACGGCGTCGGCCACTGCCCGTCCCGCTTCCTCCATGGCCAGATCAAGCAGGCCCGCCCGCGTCAACCGGGCGTCCAGCGCCTGCACGCCTGCAGGAGACAGAACCGGTTCGGCTGCCGGGTTCATCTCAGCCGCCCACCGCACTGCGGAAGATCAGCACCACGATGATCAGTGCCGCGGCCAGCAAGACCCAGCGAACGGCCCGCAATTTGGGATTGGCCCTGAACTGTTCCCGCATGTCTTCCCGCGTTTCTTGCTGAGAACGGCGCACGCCCAGGCGTTGAGCACGCCGGATAGCGCCGACCGATTCGTAGACTTTGCCCTGCCGCCGCAGCGCCACGCCCAGATTGTGGTGCGCGCCCTCGTAATCGGGGGCCAATTTAAGCACCTCTCGGTAGCACACCTCGGCGTCGGCGGGGCGGCCTGCTTCCAGATCCAGGTTGCCCAGGTTCATCAGCGCCCGGTAGTGGCCCGGATCAAGGCGGCGGGCGTCTTCAAAGGCTGTCCGGGCGGGTTCAGGTTCCTCGCGGAGGGCGTGCAGCACCCCCAGCGCGTTGTAGGCCTCGGCCTGTGTCAGCGGGTGGGTATGGGCAGGCCGCAGAATCTCACTGAGTTCGCCGGGGTCGGCCACCCCGCTGCCTGCCTCCAGCGCCGTCAGCCCCTGATTCAGCACTTCTGGGGCTGCCAATGATCTCAGTAGCGCCATTTCTCCGACCAGGGCCGCCGTCTCGCCTCCCTTGAGCGCCTCGATATAACTGCCCAGGGCCCGCCGCGCCGCAGGATATTTGCGGGCACGCACGTCGTCCTGCACGGCCACCAGCGCCACCAACGCCGCGAACACGTCGGGCGGCGCGGGCAGCAGATGGGCCGCCGCCTGCGCCCGGCGCCACTCGCCGCTGCGGGCAAAAGGTTTCCAGTCCAGGGTGGGTGGGGCGGCGGTGGCAGCAAAGGAGGCCGGTTCAGAGGGTGCGGATGTGGACAGCACCGAATCAGAGGGCGCGGCAGCGTCGGAGGGCAGAAGTCCGGACTCGGGAGGCACCGACACAGCGGCGTCGGTGGGCGGCCCGTCGTCCGGCACAGCAGAGAGAACGCCCTTACGGGCAGGATCGGTCATGCGGGCAGTATACTGACGCCGCTCGGCAGACCTGAGATTCCTGAGGCGGTCCTTCCAGACTGCCCGTTCTCTGAGGCGCTGACCCCCCAAGCGGCCCGAGGGTGACAGGGTGACTGCCCGCATGACAGCCGCCCGCTGTCCCTGCTGCCCTCCGGCCCGCCCCACCAGATGTGCCCCTATTGGAGACGTTTTCCCTTGAACAATGACCTGAATACCGACCTGCCCAACCCTGATCTCGCCAGTTCCGATTTACCGGTGCCTGCCGCCAGCGCGCCTCTGTATTCTCCGGCCCGCGTGCGCGAACTGCTGACCCTGCACGGCCTGCGCCCCACCAAAAGCCTGGGCCAGAACTTTCTGATCGACGGCAATATTTTGCGGGCCATTGCCGAAGCGGGTGGAGCGGGGCCGGGCGTGCCTGTGCTGGAAATCGGCCCCGGCCTGGGCGTGCTGACCCGCGAGGTGGCTGCGCGGGGCTCGGTGGTCACGGCGCTCGAAAAAGACGAACGGCTGCGTCCTGTGCTGGCCGATACGCTGGCAGGCACAGGCGTGACCGTGATCTGGGGAGACGCCCTTGATTTCGATTACGCCTCGCTGCCCGCAGGCACCCGTGTGATTGCCAATCTGCCCTACTACATCACGGGTATTCTGCTGTCGCGCTTTATGCAGGCCGCCCATATCGTATCGGCCACCGTGTTGGTCCAAAAGGAAGTGGCGCAGCGGCTGGCCGCCAAACCGGGCCAGGACGCCTACGGATTTCTGAGTGCGCTGGCCGCCCTGTACGGCACCGTCAAGCATGTGCGCGACGTTCCCAAAGGAGCATTCCTGCCCGCGCCCGACGTGACCAGCAGTGTGGTGCGCCTCGACTTTGACCGCACCCGCCCGCTGCCTGACCCCGCGCTGGTGAGCTTTATAGACGCGGCCCTGCACCACCGACGCAAAACACTGCGCAACAATCTGCGCCTGATCGGGCATGAGGCGGCAGCCATAGACGCCGCCATCGCAGGAGCAAACCTCCGTGCAGATGTACGGGCCGAGGATGTGGCGCTGGACGACCTGCAAGGCGTCGCCCGCAGTCTGGGCGTGGTACGGTGAAGGCCGCATTACACGCAGGTGTGACCGGGCCGGGGTTGGTCTTTCCCGCTGCGCTTTCTGTTCGGTGTCTGCCGCGTTCAGTGATTGACCCTGTGCTTCCTTCCTCTCCACCCCTTCCCTTTCCAACAACAGGGCCACGTCCCATCTCGGCCCGGAGGTTTTATCCGTGAAGTTCTACGTCATCGGCGACGTTACTGTTGACCATCTGTACCACCTTGACCACCTGCCCACACCGGGCACCGAAACAGCGCCCAGCCGGGCCACCATGGAACCCGGCGGCGCGGGCGGCACCATCAGCGTGACCCTGGCCCGCCTGGGCCACAGCGTGATTCTGGCCGCCCGTGTCGGAGACGATCCCTTTGCCGAGTACGCCCTGGGCCGCGTGCGCGACAGCGGCGTCAGCGAGGCGGCCATTCAGCGCGACCCCAACCACCTCACCAGCACCATTACCGTGATGCAGACCCCTGACGGCTTGCGGGCCATGATCAGCGACGGGGCGGCCAACCGCCAGCTGGACCCGGCCAAGTTGAAAAAGAAGGACGTGGAGACCAGCGACGCCCTGATCATCAGCGCCTATTCCCTCACCGAAGGCCCGCAGCGGGAGTATTCGCTGAAGGCCATCGAGGCGGCCAAGAACGCCAAAAAGCCTGTGCCTGTGTTTATCGATCTCGG
Organism: Deinococcus sp.; assembly: GCA_028287665.1. Lineage (GTDB taxonomy): Bacteria > Deinococcota > Deinococci > Deinococcales > Deinococcaceae > Deinococcus. The sequence continues at coordinate 8,861 of JAQBPF010000355.1, forward strand.
TACGGGGGCCGTCAACAAGGCCGGAACCAAACTGGAGCAGGACGTGATCGGTGCTGACTACCTGATGCTCAACCAGCACGAACTGTTGGCGCTGACGGGCACGGGCAGCATCAGTACGGCGCTGGCCCAGCTGGGAGCGGGCGGAGCGCGGCGGGTCATTGTCAAGGTGGGCAAAATGGGCAGCATCGTCTGGACACCTGACGAAACCGAACTGGTGGACGCGGTGCCACCCGAAGGCAACGTCGTAGACAGCACCGGTGCGGGCGATACCTTTACTGCTGCCTTTGCTCACGCCGCCCTGTCGGGCCTGCCTCTGGCCCGTGCGGCCCGCGCGGCCAACGCCGCCGGAGCACTGGCTGCCACCCGTTTCGGTGCCCAGAGCCGTGAAATTACTCCTGGTGACCTCGAAACGGTGATGACCAAGAAATAACCCATCGTTCTGGTCTCCACAACCAGGACATCGACAGCAGGGCGGGGAGGCCATGACGGCTTTCCCGCCCTGCTGTTGATTTCGGCGTGCCAAAAGGCTTTCCATCTCATGTTGAGAACTTAGTTCTCATGACCTTCCAGTTTTTTGTGACAAGTTGGCCGTTACACTCCACCCCAGTGAAGCATTTCCTTTCCTCAGCCTGTCGGCGTCTCTGGCTGCCGCTGGCCCTCTCTGTGTTGACTCCGCTCTCACTGGCCGCTCCCCGGGTCGGCAGCCATGACGGCTATACCCGGCTGGTGTTCACTCTGCCCAAACTGGCCACCAGAACTGTAAAAGTCAGCGGTCAGAGTGTCACGGTACGCCTGAACGTCTCCCTTCCTGCCGAACAGGGGGCGCTGAATGCCCCGGGCGTCACGGCCTATGCGGTGGCGGGCGGAACCGTGACCGTCACTCTGGCCAAAGGCCATGCCAGTGCCAAAACCAGCATCTTGCCTGCGGGGTCCGGCCAACCTGCCCGCCTGGTGATCGATGTGCCCACCAGCGCCGCGGCCTCACGCCTCCCGTCTACGCCTCAGGCCCGTGCTGCGGCTCCTGCTCCTGCCCGGACCACTCCGCCGGCTGTCACCCGTCCGACGGCATCAGGTGGGGGCGGGGTCCGTCCAAGCGTAGTGCTGGACGCTGGTCACGGCGGTATTGATCCCGGCATGGTCAGCCGCTGGGTCACCGAAAAAGAACTGACTCTGGCGATTGCTCTCCGGGTGCGGGCCGAACTGGTCAAACACGGTGTAGACGTGGTGATGGTGCGTGAAACAGACCGTCATCTCAGCAGCGACAAGCGTACCGATCTTGAGGCGCGTTCCCGCCTTGCCACCACTGGAACGGTCAGTGCCTTCGTCAGTATTCACGTCAATGCGGCAAGTCCCAGCGCCCAGGGCATAGAAACCTATTATTTCGGACAACCGCTGGCCGGAAGTGACCGCAGTCAGGCCGTGCGTGAAAACGGGGGCGGCAGTGTCGGTCAGGAGTTGACCCGCCGGGCGGCCAGTAGTGCCCAGAACCTGCTGGGCGACATTCTGGCCCAGGCCAAGGTCGCGTTCAGCCGCCAGCTGGCCCAGAAGGTGCAGGCCAACCTGATTGCCAGTACCGGGGCGGTCAACCGGGGCGTGCACACCGATACGTTTTATGTCATTCGCAACCCCACCACTGCCGCCATCCTCACCGAAATCGGCTTTGGCACCAGCCCCACCGAGGGACCGCGCCTGGCCAATGCGGCCTACCGTGACCGAATTGCACAGGCGATTGCCCGGGCTATTCTGGATTTTCTGAACACCAAATAACAGCAGGTGGCTGGCACAGGACAGGGACTTCAGCGCCGATGTTGGCTGAAGTCCTTGGCTGTAGAGTGGTCTGGATTAGGCCTCTTCCCAGGTGCTCGCCGTTTTGTTCAGCGGCGTTTTTTGACGTTCCACGCCTCTTCGTTGATGCCGCTGCGTTGGTTGACTGCCCGCGCCATGATGAACAGCAGATCGGAGACCCGGTTGAGATACACCTGAGCATGAATGTTGGTGTCTTCTTCGTGCATCAGGTGAATGACGTCCCGTTCGGCGCGGCGGGCCACGGCGCGGGCCACCTGCAACGTTGCGGCCGCGGGGGTTCCGCCCGGATGCACAAATCCGGTAAACGGCGGGGCGTCGGCCTGATACCGGTCAATCATGGCTTCCAGAAAGGTCACGTCTTCGGCGTCGATTCGGCTCAGATTTTTTTCGTAGATGCCGCCTGCACGGGTGGCCAGGTCGGCACCCAGATCGAACAGGGCATTTTGCAGATATTCCAGATCCGTGTCGAGGGAAGAGTCGGGTGTATGGCTGCGGGTATTGTGGGCCCGCGCCAGCCCCAGCACGCTGTTGAGTTCATCGACCGTGCCGTATGCTTCGACCCGCACATGCGCCTTGCTGACGCGGTCCGCGCCGTACAGCCCGGTGGTGCCGCCGTCTCCTGTTTTGGTGTAGAGCTTCATGGCTTACAGGGTAGTGGGTTGTGGGCACCTGCGTGTGGGAAGGGCCAAGATTGGGAGGTTCACCCTCTGTGCCAGACCAAAAAGCAGGCCATAGGCGCGGGTTCCCCCACGTCCTACAGCCCCCTCCCTGCACCCTTCCCTTAGGCCAAACGGGCCGTTTCTTCCGTCAGTGCCCGCAGGTCTGCCGCCGTCTGAGAAAGCAGGTCGCTGCTCTGGTAGCGCCAGGTCCAGTTGTGGTCGCCCGTGGTGCCCGGCAGGTTCATGCGGGCCTCGGTGCCCAGATTCAGCAGGTCCTGCAGCGGCACGATGGACAGGTTGGCACGGCTCTCAAAGGCCATTCGCGTCAGCTGAAGCGCAAAGTTCTCTTCGGTGGGATTGCTGCTGGTGTAGGTCCGGAAATTGTGTTTTTCCTGTTCCTCGGCATGTTGCCACCACCCGCGAGTGGTGTCGTTGTCGTGCGTGCCAGTGTAGACCACCTGATTTTCACGCAGGTTTTCGGGCAAAAAGTCGTTGACGCTGAAATCGCCGCCGCCGAAGGCAAATTGCAGCACCGCCATGCCGGGAAAGCCGAAATCGTCGCGCAGTTTTTCCACGTCTGGAGTAATCACGCCCAGATCCTCGGCAATGATAGGCAGCACGCCCAACGCTTCCCGCACGGCGGCGAACATTTCCTGCCCCATGGCCGGAACCCATTCGCCCTGAATGGCTGTTTCGGCGGGAAACGGAATTTCCCAGCTGGCCGCAAAGCCACGGAAATGGTCGATACGGACCAGATCGAACAATTTCAGGCTGCCTTCAAAGCGCTCGATCCACCACTTGAAGCCGTTGGCCTGCATGTTGTTCCAGTTGTAAAGCGGGTTGCCCCACAACTGCCCAGTGGCGCTGAAATAATCGGGCGGTACGCCTGCCACCACCGTCGGCTGGCCCTGATCGTCAAAGTAGAACTGATCGCGGTTGGCCCAGGCATCGCTGGAATCCATCGCCACGAAAATGGGGATGTCGCCCACGATGTGCACCTTGCGCTCGGCGGCATAGGCGCGAATAGCCCGCCACTGCTGAAAGAACAGGAACTGAATAAACTTGACCCGCTCTATGGGCGACGCCAGTGCCTGACTTGCATTGGCCAGGGCCTCCGTTTCGCGGTCGCGGGTGGCAGGTTCCCAGGCATTCCAGGGCAGGCCACCGTGCGAATCTTTGAGGGCCATAAACAGCGCGTAATCGTCCAGCCAGGCGGCTTCCTCCGCCTTAAACGCCTCAAAATCGGGCTTGAGGTTCTGCGAGCCTCCGTAGGCGTAGTGGGCGTAGGCGCGGTCCAGCATCTGGTTGCGCCACACGTACTGCAGCCCAAAATCTACCTTGATGGGGTCAAAGTCCGGCACGGCCATAAAGTCGCTGTCTTCAAGCAGGCCGTCTGCATGCAGGGTCTCCAGATCAATCAGGTAGGGATTGCCCGCAAAGGCGCTGAAAGCCTGATAGGGGCTGTCGCCGTAGCCCGTGGGGCCCAGAGGCATGACTTGCCAGTAGGCCTGCCCCGCCGAAGCCAGCCAGTCTACAAATTGCCGTGCATGAAGGCCCAAAGCGCCGATACCGTATGGGCCGGGCAAGCTGGTGGGATGAAGCAGTACTCCGCTGGAACGCTTGATTGTCATGAATTTCCTCCGCAATGCCCCGCATACAACAGAATGCCCGAACAGCCCATGATGGAAGTGCTTCCATGCTGGGCTAACTCTGCATCCTTGGTCTGACCTGTGTCCATCTCTGGCCCGATTCTACTCAAGGTCAGCCCGAATTGTGTTGCATCCTCAACTCTGCCTGAAGCAAATGGCACGCCGGGCGGCCCCAGACCCCAGATGTGAGGGGAGGCCCCCCGAAAGAAGATGAGGGCAAGGCTTGTGGCCCCACCCTCATACTCGCCTTAATTCTCTGGTTCAGTCGTATTCGACGCTCAAAACCTCAAACTGCATGGTGCCCTTGGGAAGCTGGACCGTGACCGAATCGCCCGTGTGCTTTCCGGCGAGGGCCACACCGATGGGGCTGGCGTCGCTGATTCTGCCGTTCAGCACATCAACTTCATAGGTGCCGACCACTTCGAACTTACGCTCCACGCCTTTGGCATCCTTGACCAGCACTTTGGCCCCCAGTCCAATGCCGCCGCTGGCATCTTCGGCCACGATCAGTGCGCGTTCCAACTGGTGCTCGATCTCGACAATGCGGCCTTCGTTCTCACTCTGCTGCATGCGGGCTTCGTCATAGGCGGCACTTTCGCGCAGGTCGCCGTCGGCCAGAGCGGACCCCATGTATTCGCTGATCTGCTCCCGGCGCGTGGTTTTGAGATGCTGGAGAGTTTCTTGCAGCTTGTCGTACCCGCGTTGGGTCATGGTGATGCGTTCCTTGGTCATAACGCCAGAGTATAGAGCGCGGGCGAGAGAAACGGGGATTGCCCGGGCCCATCAAGCTCTAATAGGCAAATCCAGATCTGGTAATCATCAGTTTGAGTTCGTGCGGGCTGGTGGCATTGTCCATGGCCTCAGTCATCGTGATCAGGTTGTTGCGGTAAAGTTCCACCAGATTCTGATCGAAGGTGTGCATTCCCCGGATGTTGTCTTCGATCAGGGCGTCTTTGATCAGGGCCGTCTTCTCTTCCTCTTTGACATATTCACGCACCAGTGGCGTGGCCAGCAGGATTTCGGTGCCCAGCACACGGCCCACGCCATCGGCCCGCTTCAGCAGGCGCTGACTGACGATACCGACGAGCGATTCGGCCAGCAGCAGGCGAATCTGGTCGCGCTCGTAGGGGGCAAAGAAGTCGATGATCCGGTTGACGCTCCGCACGGCGTCCTGGGTATGCAGGGTACTCAGCACCAGATGCCCGGTCTGCGCGGCGGTCAGGGCGGCTTCCACCGTTTCCTTGTCGCGCATCTCGCCGATCATGATCACGTCGGGGTCCTGGCGCATCGAAAATTTGAGTGCGGTGCGGAAGTCGCGGGTGTCGCTGCCCACCTCGCGCTGCACCACAATCGATTTTTTATTGCGGTGCAGGATTTCAATCGGGTCTTCGATGGTGATGACGTTGTACGAGTAATGGCGGTTGATGTGGTCGATCAGGCTGGCCATCGTGGTGCTCTTGCCGGACCCGGTCGGCCCAGTGATCAGAATCAGGCCGCGTGAAGCCTCGGCGAATCCTTTCATCACCTCTACGGGCAGGCCCAACGACTCGAAGCCAGGAATCGAGTCCGACACGATCCGCATGACGATGCCCACCGCGCCGCGCTGCCGGAATACGTTGCAGCGGAATCGGCCCAGGCCGCCCACGCTATAGGCGGTATCCAGCTCGTTGCGGTACTCGAAGTCTTCCCACTGGTCGGGGGTCAGGAGGGCCTGGGCCAGCTTCAGCGTATCGGGGGGCATCAGTGCCTGGGTGCCGAAGGGCATCAACACGCCGTCTACCCGGCCCATCGGCGGGCTGCCTGCCTGCAAATGCACGTCCGAGACCCGCCGCGTGACCATCTCGCGCAGCAATTCGTCGAGGGTCATGCCTGTCCCTGTGGCCCGGTGGCAAGTGGCCCAGTTCCCAGCGGTCCGGCCCAGAGCGGCACATTGTCTATCAATCGCACGCCGAACATTCGGGCGGCCAGCAGCACACGGGTCATGTCTCTATTGTCAGGCGGCACTCTGTCATTCCTGTCACCTTGTCGTGCCTGAACGTCCATGCGCTCCACACTGTCCAGTGGCTGCATTCCGGCACCCACGACGCTCAGGTAATCCAGTTCTACGGCCTGGTCTGTGGCCAGAACTTCCAGCCCCGCCTGCTGAAGCGCCTGCACCTGCGTTTCACCCGCCGCGTAGCTGTCCTGCACGGCCCGCAGCGCCCGGTAAAGAACGGCTGCACGGGCCTGTTGCTCCGGGCTCAGGTAGGCATTGCGGCTGCTGAGGGCCAGCCCGCTCGCCGCCCGCACGGTGGGCACGCCGATCACGTCTACATTCACGTTCAGGTCGCGCACCATGCGCCGCAGCACCGCCAATTGCTGCCAGTCCTTTTCTCCCAGATACACCCGGTCGGGGCGCACCAGATTCAGCAGCTTCAGCACCACCGTCGCCACGCCCGTAAAGTGTCCGGGCCGCGAGGCTCCGTCCAGCCCCTCGCTGACGCCCGACACGGTGACGCGGGTGGCAAAGCCGTCGGGGTACATCAGGTCTACCGACGGTGTAAACAGCAGATCGGCCCCGGCCCCGCCCGCCACACCCAGATCACGGGGCAGGTCGCGGGGATATTTGTTCAGGTCTTCGCCCGCGCCAAATTGCAGCGGATTCACGAAAATACTGACCACCAACAGGTCGCACTCCGCCCGCGCCTGAGAGATCAACGTGGCGTGGCCCTCGTGCAGGTAGCCCATCGTGGGCACGAAGCCGACTCGCCCGCGTCCTGCCAATACAGAACGCAGTTCAGCAGGATCACTGATGACTTGCGGCAGGGTCGTCACGGCGCTGCTCACGCCCGTTTTCCGTCCAGGCCCACAGCCCCGATCACGGCGTCCAGCGCCCAGCTGATGACCGCCAGCACGATGGCCCCGATGAAGGCCGCGCCAAAGCCCGCCACGTCCAGCACGGTCACGCCCGCCACGATCCACAGCACCACCGCGTTGACCACCAACGTAAACAGGCCCAGCGTCAGCACATTGACGGGCAGACTCAGCAGCAGCAGCACAGGCCGAATCAGCGCGTTCACGATGCCCAGCACCAGCGCGGCCAGAATGACGCCCACCACGTCGGCCCCCGGCGCAAAGCGGACGCCGTTGTAGACGAGGGTCAGCAGGTACAGCGCCAATGCATTGACCAGTAATCGAATCAGGAAGCCCATAGAAACAGCATAAACCGTGCGGGGCAGAGAAGACGCGACAAGAACACGTGGAGAGTGCTTGAACGAGGGTGAAGGGGTGCCGAAATGGTTCGTCCTGTCGGGTCAGGTGGCACGGCTTCCTCGGCCCCTAAACGCTCTCCCCAATTGTTGAGCGTTGGTCCTGAAGGGGGGGTGGCCGACAGAAAAAGGGCGAAGCAAAAGCAGAAGCTTCTGTTCGCCCTGAGTAAATGGCTGCCGTTTACAGCCCAAACCGCCCGTACATATGATCCACGTGGCGCAGATAAAACGCCAGATCAAAGGCGTCGTCCAGTTCGGCGTCGTTCAGGGGGTTGGCGGCGTCGGCCTTCAGCAGGTCGCGCAGGCCTTCGCCCGTTTCCCAGCTGTGCAGGGCGTTGCGCTGAACCAGTTCGTAGGCGGCCTCGCGGCTCATGCCTTTTTCGTCGATCAGGGCGTGCAGCACGCGTTGGCTGAACACCAGGCCGCCGAGGTCGTTCATGTTCTTCAGCATCCGTTCGGGGAAGACCACCAGATCACGCAGCACCCCGGTCAGGCGGCGGGCGGCGTAACTGGCGGCGGCGGTGGCGTCGGGCAAGATCACGCGCTCGGCGCTGGAATGGCTGATGTCGCGCTCGTGCCAGAGGGCCACGTTTTCCAGCCCAGTGGTCAGGAACCCGCGCAGCAAGCGGGCGAAGCCGGTCACGTTTTCGGTCAGGATTGGGTTCTTCTTGTGCGGCATAGAGCTGCTGCCCGTCTGTCCCTTGCCGAACGGCTCCATCGCCTCGCGGACTTCGCTGCGTTGCAGATGACGAATTTCGACGGCAATCCGCTCCAGCGTGGTGCCAAAAATTGCCAGTGCCGACAGTACCTCGGCGTGGCGGTCACGGGCCAACGTCTGGTTGGTAATCGGTGCAGCCGTCCAGCCCCACGCAGCGGCGACGGCTTCCTCAATTTCAGGACTCACATGCGCGTAGGTGCCCACGCTGCCCGACAGCATCACCACGCGCACGCGGTCACGGGCGGCGGTCAGGCGCTGTGCGTCGCGGTCCAGGGTCGCCATCCAGTTCAGAAACTTGAGGCCAAAGGTCATCGGCTCGGCGTGAATGCCGTGTGTGCGGCCCACGGTGGGCGTGTATTTGTAGGCCACGGCCTGTACCCGGCACACTTCGCGCAGTTTGGCGGCGTCGGCCAGAATCACGGTCAGTGCTTCGTCCAGCAACAGGTTCTGGGCGGTATCCACCACATCGGTGCTGGTCAGGCCGTGATGAATAAAGCGGGCTTCCTCGCCGTAGCGCTCGGTCAGCGCCCGCGTAAAGGCCACGATGTCATGGCGGGTCACAGCCTCGATTTCGGCCACGCGCTCTGCAAAAGCTTCATCCAGCGGGTCGGCAGCGGCGCGGGCGGTCAGGGCGGCATAGGCGTCGGCAGGCACCTCGCCGTGCGCGGCCTGCGCCCCCATCGCGGCCAGCTCTACGCGCAGCCACGCCCGGTATTTGCTGGCTTCGCTCCACAGCGCCTTCATTTCGGGGGTCAGGTAGCGGTCAATCATTGGGCAATCACGGGGGGCAGCGTAGCAAGAACGGTGCGTGGGATGTGGGGACGCTGGACCCTGGAGACGTGAATTGAAGCTCTACGGGTGCTGCCAAAGTTCAAAGCCAGTACCTTTGCCGCTCACGCCCACCTGCGCTCTTCTCAGGTTTTACGGTCCACCCCCCACCTTCTGCACGCCCACCCACAGCACCCGCGCCCCCGCCACCGCGTTTTGCGGCAGATAAATTCCCCAGGCGTTGCGCGGCACCACATCCGGCAGTCCCACCGCGTGCTGTAAGGCGTTCTGGTAGGTCGAGCAGTCGTAGTCCGGCCCCAACCCGCCCACGCTGTAGGGCGCACGGTTCAGGCGTTGGGCTTCGGCCCTCAGCGCGGGCAGCATGTCCGGCTTCACGCCTGCGTCCAGCACGATCACCACGGCGCGGCGATCCAGAGTAGAGGTCGGCACGGTCTGCACGCCGCCCGCAAACAGGTTGGGCGATTCGGTCAGAAGTCCAGCCGAAAGCTTGCGCGTGATGTGGCTGCACAGGCCCCACGACACCGCGCCACGCGGCCCCGCCTGACAGGCCACGATCACGCTGCCGTCTGGGGCACGTTCTACGGCCTCGGGCACACTCAGCAGGCGGTCTGCGGGAACAAGTTGCGTGGGCAGCAGTGTGGCCGCGTCTATCTCGCCGCCCGCCGCGCCTGCCCGGAAATTCAGCGTGGCAACGTTCTGCACCGGGGTACAGCCAGTCAGGGCCGCGCCAGCCAACGTCAGCCATAGGATTCGGGAAGATTTCATTCCTGTCATTCTGAGCCTCTACACTCAGGGCGTGACCGCTTCATCTGACAATGCTGCTGCTTCCCTTCCCACCGATCTCGCTCCCTTTCTGGCTGTTGCCGTGGCGGCGGCGCGGGCAGCGGGGGCCGTGCATCTGGCGCATCTGGGCACGGCGCGGGTGGTCCACACCAAAACCACCTACGCCGATCTGGTCACGGAGGTAGACGGTGAGGCCGAACGGGTCATCCGCGCCGTGATCGCCGACACCTACCCTGGTCATGCCGTGCTGGGCGAGGAAGAAGGCCTGGGCACAGGCAATATGGATTCCGACTTCCGCTGGGTGGTAGACCCGCTGGACGGAACGGTGAACTACGCGCACGGCTACCCGGTGTTTTGTGCGTCTATAGCGCTGGAGTGGCGCGGCGACGCCATCGCGGGCGCGGTGTTCGATCCCACCCGCAATGAATTGTTTACGGCCACGCTGGGCGGCGGCGCTTACCTCAACGGTCAGGCAGTCGCCGTGAGTGCCACACCCACGCTGACCACACCCGCCCTCGTTGCCACCGGATTCCCCTACGACAACAGCGGCGAACGCAATCTGGCATTGGTGGCCCGCCTGCTGCGGTTGGGTGTGCCGGTGCGGCGGCCCGGAGCGGCAGCTCTAGACCTGTGCAA
>JAQBPF010000374.1 GCA_028287665.1 Deinococcus sp.
CCAGTGCTCTGGGCTTTCCCATGCGCGACGACGAAGACCTGGTGGGCGTGCTGGTGCTGGGCGACGCCCGCGCCGACGCCTTTGATGATGCCCGCATTCCGCTGCTGGCGCTGATGGCGGGGCAGGCCACACTGGCGGTTCGCAATGCCCGCGCCTACCTGTACTCCGAAGAACTGGCCATCAGCGACGAACGCGCCCGAATTGCCCGCGAAATTCACGACGGCGTGGCGCAGTCACTCGCGTTTGCAGCCCTGAAACTGGATGTGGTGGCCCGCCAACTCAAAACCCAGCCGGAACAGGCCGAGGCCGAGGTGAAGGCCGCCAGCGCCCTCCTGCGCGAGCAGATTCGGGAAGTCCGGCGCTCTATTTTTGCCCTGCGACCCATTGATCTGGAGCGCTACGGCCTCCTGGAAACCGTGCGGCGCTATGTGGAAGACTTTGGTCAGCAAAACCGCGTCAAGAGCGTGCTGAGCGTAACCGGAGACATCACCCTGTCGCCCAGCGATGAAGCCGTCGTATTCCGGATTTTGCAGGAAAGCCTGAACAATATCGCCAAGCACGCCCGCGCCCACGAGGTCAAGGTCAGTCTGCACGGGGCCGCCCACGTGACCCTGCGCGTGCAGGACGATGGCGCGGGCTTTGATCCAGAGCAGGTCAGCGGGCGGGTCAGCAGTGCGGGCGGGCTGGGCCTGATGCAGATGCGCGAGCGTGTGGAGGCCAGAGGGGGCACTTACCGTGTGCTGAGTGCGCCCGGACACGGCACGGTGGTCGAGGCGGAAGTGCCGCAGGCGTGAACCGTTCAGCCGAAAGGCGTTACCGCTCATTGGCAACCCCGCTCCCTGGGCCTCCCCGCGCTACAGTGGGGCAGTCATGTCGGAAACCATCAGTATCAAGCAAAATATCGTGGTCAGGTCGCGCCCGGACGTGTTGTACCGCCTGGCGCTGGAGCCCAAGCGGCGCGTCAAGTGGGACCCCAACCTCACCAAAGCGGAGTATTCGGAGGCCGACGCCCGCCTGACCAACAACGTGCTGGTGCGCTTCAAATTTTCGCGGCGGCTGCTGGGCCTGGGGTTTACAGCCAAATACGGCCAGTTGCAGGCCCCGCAGCGTGGGGGCTGGGAAAGCGTCCGCAACGTGGGGCCGCTGGAAAAACTGACCCAGGGCTGGACCTTCAAGGCCACCCCCGGCGGCACCGAAGTCACCCTGACCCTCAATGGGCGGGTGCGCTACAAGTGGATCAAAACGCCGATTGAACGCATTCTGAACAACATGGTCGTGTCTACCCTGATGGCGCTGCAGCGCACCGTGGACGCGCAGGGCGCACAGCTGATGGAAGACGTGAGCCGCGATATGCAAAAGCGCCAGGAAGAAGAACGCAAAGCCATGAAAGAGGCCGAGAAGGCCGCCCGAAAACGCAAGAAATAAGGGCCTCTCGTCCCTCTGCACCGGCCCAGTTGATTAAGCGACTCTCTATACGGAGAGGCCCCACGTCATGAACCCCGCGTATATTGCCTGACAGTGATGGCACGGCGGCTGGAAGCGGTTCCGTGCCGGGAGGTCGCGCATGAAAATAGGCATGATTGGTCTGGGAAAAATGGGCGGCAACATGGTGCTGCGCCTCACGCAGGGTGGGCAACAGGTGGTCGGCTATGACCGCACCGAGGCGAACGTGGCCAACATCGAGGCGCACGGGGCCCAGGGCGCACGCAGCATGGACGAGCTGATTGCCGCGCTGGGCGAGCCGGGATCGCGGGCCGTCTGGATGATGGTTCCAGCGGGTCAGATCACGCAGGCGGTCGTGGATGATCTGGCAAGCCGTCTGGCTCCCGGCGACATCATCATCGACGGCGGCAATTCCAACTTCAAGGATTCCAAGCGCCGCGCCGAGGAACTGGCCGTGAAGGGCATCGAGTACGTGGATGTGGGCACGTCGGGCGGCATCTGGGGCCTGAAAGAAGGCTACGCCATGATGATGGGCGGTACGGTGGAAGCCATCGAGCGCTTGCGTCCCATCTTTGAAGTCCTCGCGCCTGCTGCTGACCGGGGCTGGGGCCGCATGGGGCCTTCTGGGTCAGGGCATTACGTGAAAATGGTACACAACGGCATCGAGTACGGCATGATGCAGGCCTACGCCGAGGGCTTCGAAATGCTGGGAGCCAAAGAGGAATTCGGGCTGGACTTGGCCCAGATTGCCGAACTGTGGCGGCACGGCAGCGTGGTTCGCAGCTGGCTGCTGGACCTGACCGCCGAGGCCCTGCAAAGCGACGCTTCCTTCCACGACCTGTCGGATTACGTGGCCGACAGTGGCGAGGGCCGCTGGACCATCATCGATTCCATCGAACTGGGCATTCCCACGCCAGTCATCACGCTCAGCACCCAGATGCGCTTCCGCTCTCAGCAGGAAGTCAGCTACGCGGGCCAGATGCTCTCGGCCATGCGCCGCGCCTTTGGTGGACACGCCGTGAAAAAACTGGAAGTGGGCAAGCAGGAAAGCGTGGTGCCCAGCGTGAAAGCCGGAGAACATCCCAGCGCCGACGCACCGCAGAACATTTCCAACAAACCCACCTTGCCCGACAGCGGCACCCAGACTGAGGCGCAGCAATTGGGCGAGGCAGGCCAGCAGCGTGTGAAGGGCGACGCGTGACCGGCAAAACGAAAGCGGCAGGGCAGAAAGATGCGGCACAGGCAGAAACGGCAGCCGTGAAAAAGGCGGCGTCCAAAAAGACTGCACCAGCCGCAGCAAAAGCCGCCTCTGCTCCGGGCAGCGCCGCACTGAAAGCCGCGACTCCCAAAAACACCGCCTCTAAAAAGACCACGGCCAAAAAAGCATTGCCCGCCGACAAAAAGCCCCGCAAGACCCGCTCCCGCACCCCCAGCGATGTCGGTGCAGACGGCCAGAATCCCTTCCGGGCCATGATGCGCCGCAGCCGGGCCCCCGAACCGGCCACATTGGTTATTTTTGGCGTCACAGGCGACCTTGCCAAGCGCAAGCTGCTGCCCGCCGTCTTTGGTCTGTGGCAAGACGGGTTGCTGGGCAGCGCCTTCAATATCGTGGGTGTGGGCCGTCAGGACATGACCGACGAGGCGTTCAAGGACTTTGCGATAGAGGCGCTGAAAAGCAGCAAGGAAACCGACACCATCCAGCCGGGCAACCTGGAAAAATTCCGCGACCTGCTGTACTACGAATTCGGTGATTTTGCTGCCGATGACGTGTACGACCGCGTGGGCCAAGAGCTTGACCGCGCCGAGGAAGCGCACGGCGGACGCAAGAACGCGCTGTTCTATCTGTCCACGCCGCCCAGTCTGTTCGAGCCGATCAGCAACGGGCTGGGCCGCCTGGGCCTGGCCGACGAATCGGAAGGCTGGCGGCGAATTGTCATCGAGAAACCGTTCGGACATGACCTGGGCAGTGCACGCGCCCTGAACGACGCCATTCACAAGGTCTGGGACGAGTCTCAGGTGTACCGCATCGACCACTATCTGGGCAAAGAAACGGTGCAGAACCTGATGGCGATCCGCTTCGGCAATGCCATTTTCGAGCCGATCTGGAACCGGGGTTACGTGGATCACGTGCAGATCACGGCCTCTGAGGATCTGGGTTTGGAAGGCCGCGCCGGATACTACGAGGAAGCGGGCGTGGTGCGCGACATGCTGCAAAACCACCTGATGCAGCTGTTTGCCCTGACCGCCATGGAAGCGCCCGCCGCCTTTGACGCCGACGCGATCCGTGACGAAAAAACCAAAGTCTTGCGGGCCGTGAAGCCCATTCCCAAAAGCCGCGTGAAATCGGTGGCGGTGCGCGGGCAGTACGGCCCCGGCACCATGTACGGTGAAAAAGTCACGGGCTACCGCGAGGAACCCAACGTGCGGGTCGGCAGCGCCACACCGACCTACGTGGCCGTCAAACTGGAAGTGGACAACTGGCGCTGGCAGGGCGTGCCGTTCTTCCTGCGTACCGGCAAGCGCCTGCCCAAAAAGGTCACCGAAATTGCCGTGGTCTTCAAGCGTCCGCCACTGGGCATCTTTCCGGGCGGCCTGGAACGCAATGTGCTGGCCTTCCGCATTCAGCCCGATGAGGGCGTGAGCCTGAAGTTTTCTTCCAAGATGCCGGGGCAGGAAATGGTGCTGCGCGAGGTGGTCATGGACTTCCGCTACGACGCCTTTGGTGCCCAGCTGGAAAGCCCCTACAGCCGCCTGATTCTGGACGCACTGCTGGGCGACGCCACCCTCTTTCCGCGTGAGGATGAAGTGGATCACGCCTGGCAGATCGTATCGGGCATTCTGGAAATGTGGGATACCAAGCCCGGACAGCCGGATCACGCCCCCGAATTCCCCAACTACACCAGCGGCACGTGGGGGCCGGACGCCGCCGATGAATTGATCGGGCCAGACCGTCGTTGGCGGCGGCTGTGAGTTGGCCTACGGCCAGGGGGAACAGGTGCTGAACCACCTCTGGAATCTGAGCTGCGCCCCGTTCACAGGTGACTTATGACCTACGCAACCGACCTGAAAGCCATTGGCCCCGTCGATACCACCGTGCGCCTTGCCCAGGTGGCCCTGGATGAGCTGTGGGCAAAGACCCAGGTAGAAACGCGGGCCTACACGGGAAATATTGTGGCCCTGACCGTCAAAAAGCACCTGGGGCGGGTAGAGGAAGCCCTGGCCGGACTGGAAGGCCGCTACGCCGGACGCCAGATTATCGGCGTGATGGACGGCACTGAAGACGTGGTGGTTCACGCGACGCTGGTGCCGCAACCGGGCGGCCTGTACGTGGAGCGCCTGATTCTGAATGCCAGTGCCGAGCAGCTTCAGGGCGCGATTTTGCCCCTGCTGCGGCCCGCCACCGTGAATCATGTCTGGTGGGGCGCAGATTCGGCCCCCACGGGCGTGCTGATGGCCGAACTGACCGATATCGCCGATCAGGTCATTGCCGACAGCCTGACGCTGGATATTCCGCCTGCCCGCCACTACGCTCTGGCCGACCTGGGCTGGAGCCGCAGCGCAGGCTGGCGTGAGGCGCTGGCCCAGGTCTTCGATTCCAGCGACGCGGCCCGCCAACTGCCCCGTGTAGACCAGCTGACCGTGCGCTATTCGGGCAGCAAAGACCTGCCTGCCCGCCTGTTTGCCGGATTTATAGCCGACATCCTGGGCTGGAAAAGCATGAAGAACGTGGAGCTGAAACGCTCGCGCTGCCACCGTGAAAACGGCGACCTGTGCGGCGTGGAACTGCGCGGCGAGGGCGTGCGCTTCAGCCTGAGTGCTGAGGACGGCGACCTGACCCGCGTGGAGTCTCACTGGGACGACATGACCCGCGTGACCGAGGTGAACGTGCCTCAGATGAGCCTCGCTGAAGGGCTGGCCCGCGTGATGGCCCGGCCTGAACGCGGGGAAGGCTTCGAGCGGGCCTGGAAACTGGCGAAGGCCAGCCTGTGACGGAACCCATGAATCTTCGCACCTTTCCCACGCCCGAGCTGACGGCTGCTGCTGCCGCCGAAGCGTTTGCCCAGGCGGCGCGGGCGGCGGTGCGCGACCGGGGGGCTTTTCATGTGGCCTTATCGGGCGGCAGTACGCCCAAGCTGATGTACAAGGTGCTGCGCGAGATGCCCGAGATGCCGTGGCAATCGGTACATCTCTATTTCAGCGATGAACGCAGCGTGGGGCCAGACAGCCCCGACAGCAATTACCGTCTGGCGCAGGATGAACTGCTGAACCATGTGCCCGTGCCTCCCGCACAGGTTCACCGCATGGCTGGCGAGGTTCGCCCGCTGGACACGGCAGCCGAGGCTTACGCCGCACTCTTGCCCGCTCAACTGGACGTGGTGCTGCTGGGCATGGGCGACGACGGACATACCGCCAGCCTGTTCCCCGGCACCGACGCGCTGAATGCGGGCGGGCGTGTGGCCGCCAACTTCGTGCCCCGGCTGGATACGGGCCGCCTGACCTTCACCTACGCCGAGATCAACGCTGCCCGCGAACGCTGGATTCTGGTCACGGGTGCGGGTAAGGCAGGCGTGTTGCGGCAAGTGCAGCAGGGCGAGGGCGGCTACCCCATCGCAGGCGTGCAGGACGCCGTATGGTTTGTGGACGCGGCGGCTGGGGCAGAGTTGAAACAAGCCTGAGCGTTTGCCCCAACCCACCGCTGACCCCTCAATTCTGAACAAGGCCGCTCCCGCAGCGGTCTTTTCTTTGGCCCAGGCCCGCAAGACGCTTCCTGAATGCTCAGTCATTTGTCACATTTGGGGGCGCTAGTGTGGCGGCAGTTCTGTATGTTGGAACCTGCATCCACAACCAAGTCCTCTCCCCTATCCACCGGAGGTTTCATGCGCGTTCCTGCCCTGCCCGCCACCCTGCTTCTGACCCTGGCCCTCAGCTTCGGCGCGGTTGCCGCTGCCCAGACCGCCGCCCCCACCCCTGCCCCTGCTGCCGTGGCCGCCCTGCAACTTCCGGCGGGCGTCAGCTTTGTTAAGGAGGTCGAGGGCATCCGCGAATACCGCCTCCGCAACGGCCTGCGCGTGCTGCTGTTTCCCGACAACTCGCAGCAGACCTTTACGCTGAACGTGACCTATCAGGTCGGCAGCCGCCATGAAAGCTACGGCGAAACCGGCATGGCGCACCTGCTGGAGCACATGCTGTTCAAGGGCACGCCCACCAGCGGCAACATTCTGGAAGGGCTGGGCAAGCGCGGCGCGGATTTTAACGGCACCACCAGCGAGGACCGCACCAACTACTTCGAGACGATGACCAACACCGGAGACAATCTGGAGTGGGCCATCAGAATGGAAGCCGACCGGATGGTGAATTCCAAGATCGCCGCTTCGGATCTGAAAACCGAGATGCCCGTGGTGCGAAACGAGTTCGAATCGGGCGAAAACAGTCCGTTTGGCCTGCTGTACAAGCGGGTGCGCTCGGTGGCCTACGACTGGCACAACTACGGCAACACGGCCATCGGCAACCGCAGCGACGTGGAAAACGTGCCGATCAAGGCGCTCCAGGCCTTTTACCGCAGCTATTACCAGCCCGACAATGCAGTGGTGACGCTGGCGGGCAATTTTGACGCGCAGGCCACGCTGAACCTGATGGCGCAGACCTTTGGGCAGATTCGCCGCCCCTTCCGCACGCTGCCCGCCCAGTACACCGAAGAAACCCCGCAGGACGGCGAACGCAGCCTGACCGTGCGCCGCGTGGGTGACGAGCAGATTGCGTTGGCCGCCTACCACATGCCCAGCGTGCGCCATCCCGATCTACCTGCACTGCTGGTGCTGGATGAGATCTTGGCCAACGAACCCGCCGGGCGGTTGTATGCCGCGCTGGTGCAGTCCAAGCAGGCCACCGCTATGGGCAGCCTGACCAACAGCGCCAGCGATCCGGGCCTGCTGATGTACGCGGCGGTGCTGGGCAAAGACGACGATATGGCCAAAGCGCAGGCGACGCTGCTCAGCACGCTGGAAAACGCCTCCAAGACGCCCTTTACCGAGGAAGATGTGACCCGCGTGCGAACCCGTGTCGCCAACGGCTTTGAGCAACTGCTGACCAAGCCCGAATCGGTGGGCGTGACCCTCAGCGAATACATTGCCGCCGGAGACTGGCGCTTGCTGTTTAAATTGCGCGACGATTTGGGCAAAGTCACGCCTGCCGACGTGCAGCGCGTGGCCGCCACCTACCTGAAACCCACCAACCGCACGCTGGGCCTGTTCGTACCCACTCCCACGCCCGACAACGTGACCGTGACCGCTGCCCCCAGCGCCGCCGAACTGCTGAAGGGCTATCAGGGCCGCGCCGCCATTGCCGCCGGGGAAACCATTCCGCCTGAACCCGCTGCCATAGAAGCGCGTGTGACCCGCGAGAAGATTGCGGTAGGGGCGGTGCAGGCAGACGTGGCCCTGCTGACCAAAAAGACACGCGGCGAACGGGTGGAATTTGTGCTGAGCGTGGATTTTGGCAACCCCGACACCGTGAAGGCCGATCGGGGAGCCGCCGACTTTATCGCGCCGCTGCTGACTCGCGGAAGCACGGGTTTGAGCCGCCAGCAACTCAGCGACCAACTGGAAGCCACCAAAACGCAACTGAACGTGAGCGGGGACGCCACCGGAGTCAGCGTGAGCGTCAGCACGGACCGGGCCAACCTGCCGGGCGCTCTGGCACTGGTGAAGAAGGTGCTGCGCGAACCTGCCTTCCCACAGGCCGACTTTGACGAACTGAAAAAGGGCAGCATAGACGGGCTGGAATCCGGGCGCGGCGATCCCCAGAGCGTGGCGAGTCTGGCGTTGGCGCGGGCCTTTATGCCTGCCGGAGCCAAACCCGGAGACCTTGGGTATGCCCCCACGCTGGATGAGCAACTGGCCGACCTGAAAGCTGTGACGCTGGCGCAGGTGCAGGACTACTACCGCCGCGTGTGGGGAGCCGCCCGCATTCAGGTCTCGGCAGTGGGCGACTTCGACCCGCAAACCGTCCGGGCCGCCGTGCCCGACATCCTGAACGGCTGGACCAGTGGCGTGCCGTATGCCCGCGTCATCACGCCGCTGGTGACGCCTGCCGCCCAGAATCTGGTGCTGAATGTGCCCGACAAGGCCAACGCCATCTATCTGGCCCGCCTGAATTTCCCCCTGCGCGACGACCAGCCCGATTACGCGGCCCTGCTCGTTGCGATGCGCGTGTATGGCAGCGGCACCGACTCGCGCCTGTTTAACCGTCTGCGCCAGCAAGACGGGCTGAGTTACGGCGCAGGCGGCAGCACCAGCGTGTCTTCGCGCGATGAAAAGGCCAGCTTTACGGCCTACGCGATCTTCAACCCGAACGTGACGGAGAAGGTGGAAACCGCCATGCGCGAGGAGCTTGACCGCGCCCGCAAGGACGGTTTTACAGCCACTGAAATTGCTACCGCCAAGACCGCCCTGTTGCAGGAAGCCCGCGTGGCCCGCAGCGCCGATGGCACGCTGGCCGGAAGCCTCGCCAACCAGCTGGACTTGGGGCGCACCTACGCCTTCACCGCCGAGCTGGAAGCCAAAATCAGCGCCGTGACGCCCGAACAGGCCACCGCCGCGCTTGTTAAATACGTGAATCCGGCCAATCTGGTGATCGTGCGGGCAGGGACGTTTAAGTAAGGGTGTGGGTTGTGAGCCATTAGCTCTAAACAGAAAAGGACTGGGTGGGAAGCGGAAACTCAGCTTCCCACCCAGTTTCTTGATCTTCTCTGGCTCTAAATCATGCCCCCATGCCGATCCCGGTACATCACATACGCCAGCCCCAGCGTACTCAGCGTACTGACCAGACTGCTGAGGCCGTAGCTGATGAGCGGCAGCGTGATTCCGGTCAGGGGCAGCACACTCAGCGCCGCCCCCACGTTCTCTATGACCTGAAAGCCGATCTGACCCAGGATGCCTGCAAACAGGATCTGGTCTTGCAGCCGGGGCGCTTCGGCGGCCATACCTGCCAACCCCCAGAACAGCATGCCGTACAGCACCAGCACGGCCAGCGCCCCCACCAGACCCTGTTCTTCGGCCCAGGTACTGAAGGCAAAATCGGTGTGGGCTTCGGGCAAAAAGCCGTTGTGAGACTGCGAGCCTTCCTTGTACCCTTTGCCCTGCAACCCGCCCGAGCCGACAGCGATGGTGCTCTGAATGACCTGATACCCGGCCCCGCGTGGATCCTGGTAGGGGTCCAGGAAAATGGTCAGGCGCTTTTGCTGGTACGGCTCCAGATGCGGATACAGCACAGTTGGAAAGGCCACCCCCAGCGCCAGAATCGCCAGGGCCGCGTGCCACCACGGAATCCGGGCGGCCAGCATGATCACCGCAAACATCACGCCCAGCACCATGGCACCGCCAAAATCCTGAATGACCACCAGTCCGATGGCAGGCAGGAACACGGCCAGCGCCAGAGCGTAGGTTTTGATGCCCTGATAGCCGCTTCTGAGCACCAGTGGAAGCATCAGAATCAGCGCAAATTTCAGGATTTCCAGCGGCTGAAATTGCAGCGGCCCCACTTCGATCCAGTTTTTCTGGCCGTTCACTTCCTTGCCGATCACAAAGGTACTGGCCTGCATCAACAGCGCGAGGCCGTACAGATACGGCGCGATGCGGTAAATCCGGTCACGCCCCGCCCACCACATCAGCGCGATCGGCACAGCCGCCAGCGCCACGCCAATCATCTGCTTGTTCAGCACACCGGGGGCCACTCGGGGGGCCAGCGCCGCCGTTCTGACCGTCAGCATGCCCACCGACAGCAGCGCCTTATTAAGGAGCGTAAAAGGCAGATCGTTTGTCCCGCCGATCCTGTGCCTGATACGGACCGGCTCTGTTTCGCTAACCTCTGCA
>JAQBPF010000393.1 GCA_028287665.1 Deinococcus sp.
GAGCATCAACATCTTCGCGTGGACAAGGCTTCAGCCCGACGAGGCCACCTTCGACTTTGCTCAGCTGGACGAGATTATTGCTCTGCTGCACGGGAACGGAATGCAGGTCTGCCTGGGCACGGGCACCGCCGCCCACCCGGCCTGGATGGCGACCCGCTACCCGGACATCCTGAGGGTGGACATCCAGGGCCGCAAACGCAAGTTCGGCAACCGCCACAATTCCTGCCCCAGCAGCCCGACCTACCGCCACTTCGCGCCCCGGCTGGCGGGCGCACTGGCCCAGCGGTATGGCCAGCACCCGGCACTGGCCCTGTGGCACATTTCCAACGAGTTCAGTGGAACGTGTTACTGCGGGAACTGCGAGGCCCGTTTTCGGGAGTGGCTGCGGGCAAAATACGGATCGCTGGACGCCCTGAACCACGCCTGGAATGCCCCGTTCTGGAACCAGACGGTGACGGCCTGGGACGAAGTTGTTGCGCCCAGCGCGCTCACGGTGCAGAGGGACGACCGGCACACCTGCATGCAGGGCCTGTCGCTCGACTATATGCGCTTCAACAGTGACAACCTTCTGGACACCTACCTGCTGGAAGACCGGGCCATCCGCGAGCACCAGCCGGACGCGGTGATCACCACCAACCTGATGGGCGCTTACCGCCCGATCAACTACCGGGCCTGGGCCCCGCACATGGACGTGATCGGCTGGGATTCCTACCCTGGCCGGGACCAGCCTGCCTCGCGCACGGCCATGCTGCACGGGCTGATGCGCGGTCTGAAGCACGGCGCGCCGTTTCTGCTGATGGAGCAGACGCCCAGCCAGACGAACTGGCAGCCGCACAACGCCCTGAAACGGCCCGGGGTGATGCGGCTTCAGAGCTTTCAGGCCGTGGCTCATGGGGCAGACGCGGTGATGTTCTTTCAGATGCGCCGCTCGCCCGGTGCGGGCGAGAAGTTTCACGGCGCGGTCATCGAGCATCATGGACGCAGCGACACGCGGGTATTCCGGGAAGTGGCCGCGCTCGGAGCGGAACTCCGGCAGCTTGCGGATCTGACGCTGGGGTTGCGCCTGTCTGCCCGCGCCGCCGTGTGGTTCGACTGGGAGAGCTGGTGGGCGTGCGAAAACTCGATGGGACCCAGCGCCGCCCTGGACTACGTGGAAGAGGTCTGGAAGGTCTACGACGCCCTGCACGCTGCCAACATCGCAGTGGACCTGGTCGGGCCGGGAAGCGACCTGAGCGGCTACCGCCTCTTGGCCGCGCCCGTGATGTACCTGCTGCATCCAGAAGACGTCACGGCCCTGCACGGCTTTGTGCAGGCGGGGGGCACGCTGCTCACCACCTTCTTGAGTGGCGTGGCCGACCCCAGCGACCGGGTCTTCCGGGACGGCGCTCCTGGCCCGCTACGCGACCTGCTTGGGCTGTGGGTGGAAGAAATTGACGCCCTGGACCCACAGGTCCATAACCGGATCGTGCTGGGGCAGGCACTGGGAGAACTGTCCGGGAGCTACAGCTGCAACCTCCTGTTCGAGATTATTCGCACCGAAGGGGCCGAGGTCATGGCGACCTACGGCGAAGACTTCTACGCCGGAACTCCGGCCCTGACCCGCCACCGCCCCGGCCAGGGAAAACCCGGACAGGGCCAGGCCTGGCACCTCGCGTCCAGTGCTGAACCGGCCTTCCTGCGCGGTCTGCTCGCCCACCTGTGTCAGGAAGCAGGCATCGAACCCACCTGGCCGGGGCTGCCCCAGGGTGTGGAGGCCACCATCCGCGGTGAGGGGGAGGCGCGGGTGCTGTTCCTCCTCAACCACCTCGAACATGAGGTCACGGTTCCGCTGGCCGTTCCCCTCCACGATCTGCTCGCGGGCGTGACAGTGGAGGGTGAAGTCACGCTTCCTGGCTCCGGTGTTCTGATCGCCCGACCTCAGGCCTGACCTGTCGGCTCTGGACCTTCCCGCTGTGTCCGGGCTGCCCGCCGTTCCAAGGGGTCGAAGAGAGCGCTCCAGATCGGTGCTGAAGGGTCGGTCAAGTTGCGTGCGATCTGGCCCGGCCGCGTGAAGCACTCCGAGCAGTTATCCCAAGGGCCATCCGGACACTCTTGGCCTGCCAGACGGCCTGGGCAACGGGAACAGCGGGGAAACCGACTCTGCCCCCAACGTTTTTCTGGTGCGGATAGGATCTTGGACCCGTGCCCAATCATGCCGTAGCGCCCTCGGGCCTACCTCTTACCTTCAGCGAATACCTGCAAGCCGTGACTGAGGCACTCGCTGCCGTACATAACATCTATAGGAGGGCGTATTCGAGCTGGTCCTGACGCCCGCTCTGGCAGCTCTGAATGCCCTTGCCGGAGCCGTTCTTCCGGTGGATGAGACGGGCAGGCGGCTGAACATGGGGGCCGCTCAGTTCCCTGACCAGTGGTGCTGCGGGCGGCTGCACGAAACTCTTCTTTCCAGCAGGCATGCCCCCCTTCCTGGCTGATGTTGAGCGGCCTGGGCCCTGGACTGCGCTAGGCTTCCGCTATGACAGACCGTTCTCCTCTGACGTCAGCCCAGGCGACGCGCTTCGTCCAGGCCCTGCTTGAACTGATGGTCGAACACGGCCTGAGCAACCTGAAAGCGGGGCAGGCGGGCGGGCAAATTGGTCTGGTCAGGCCCGGTCAGTTCTTGACCAGCAACCTCACCTTCCACTTCATGTCTCCGGAAGAACACCGCTCTGCTGCTCAGGCGTATGGGCTCCCGGCCCCAGTGAGCCACTCCGGCCCCCGAACCGATCAGGATATTGAACCGTTCGTCCGCGCGGTTGGTGGGCTGTTTGACGTTCACCACGTCTATAGCCTGGTCTTTGGAGCAGGAGGATATCTGGGCTTCCGGGCCAATGGGCCAGCGCGCGAGTTCGTGCTGGAGGGCATTAAGGTGAATGCTCGGCCCTGAGGCGGTCCACCGTCGAGAGACTTAGATCAGGATGTCCCCGCTTAGGGCGGCACTGAACGATCAATACGCCTGAGCCAGTGGCGCGGTCTCCTCCTCAAGCCAATGGTGCCGAGAGGAGTGAGCGGCGCCTGAAGTGGGCGTGATGATCGGTGCTGTCCTGCAGGCGCACGTTCAGCTGAAGGCACCCAGCTGAATTCGCCGCGCTGGGACAACTGGTCGTCCCCAGGCACAAGCACAACACGGAAGCCGCACGAACGCTGCGCGGCCTCAGAGTGAAGCCAATCACGACCTGAGTGCAGGACTTTGGCTGCATCTTCATGCTGCTTCATAAACCTTCTGATGATTTCAGGAGGCGGGTAGGCCGCCCTGAACCGCT
>JAQBPF010000394.1 GCA_028287665.1 Deinococcus sp.
GCCAGAATTTGACCTCGCATTCATCCCGGAAATACCAACCGTTGCCCACCACACCGTGCTGAGAGGGCCAGGTTCCCGTGAGGTAGGTGGCCTGAACACTGCAGGTGACGGCAGGCAGAAGCGCCCCGACGGGAACCTGCTTCCCCTGTTCAGCGAAACGCTTCAGGTGCGGCGTATTCGGCCCGATCAGATCAGGGCTGAGCCCCACGACATTGAGGACGACCGTGCGGTGAAGAGGCTGATGGTGCGTGTGGTCCGGCATGATTCAGGTTCCTTTGATGAAGCGCTGCCAGACCAGAGTCAGGGCGAAGGCGCCGAGGGCGAGCAGGAGAAGTTCGGTGGGAGCGCGCTGATGGAACAGAACGAGAGCGTCCAGCAGTGATACTCCGGCAATCAGGTGGCCGACCGTTCGGCCCACGTTGCGGTGCTGGGGTCTGTAGAGCGAGGTGAGACTGTAACAGACCCAGAGCAGGAAGCCCGCCAGCAGGCTGTACCCGGCCAGGCCTGCGCCAGCGGCCAGCGTCAAGGCAAAGTAAATCGCGGGCAGAACCAACAGGGCCACGGGCCAGTAGCGGGCGAGATTGGTCCGGCGCTCGGTTTTTGCGATGTAGGTGAGGCCGACGATGTAAGCCCCCAGCAGCAACGTCCAGACGATCAGCTCGTTTCCCAGTGCAGGAGCAAAAGCCAGGCTGGCGATCAGATAGACCAGCATCCGGGTGCCCGCCATCAACACTGGACTCAGCGGGTTGGTCTTGTGCCACAGGTCGTAGACCACGATCAGGATCGCCAGTGCGGCCCCTCCCAGCAGCGCCGTGCTGGAGACCAGGGCCAACAGTCCCAGTCCTGCGGCAAACAGCGCCACCGTGACCGCCACGGCCTCTGCACGGGAGATCACGCCAGAGGGCAGGGGCCGTCCAGGGCGTTCCCGGACATCAATGGCGTAATCCAGAACGTCGTTGAGGTACATCCCGGCGGTGTTGAGCAGCACCAGGGCCAGCACCAGGAATCCGGTAGAGGCACCGAGGGACAACGACCCGCCGAGCGCAGCTCCAGCCAGGACATTGGACGCCACCGTGGGGCTGTTGGAAATGCGTGCCAGTTGCAGGTGCCCCCGCAGGCGCCGGATCACGGGCGGCGTGTGAACGGCGTCAGAGGACATCTTGCACCCAGCGGTATTCCCGCTTCACCATCTCCAGAAGCGGCAGTTTCAATTCCGGCGGCAGCACGTCCCACGTGTAGGTTTCGATCTCGAGATGGTGGGTGAACGGCTGCTGGCGCAGGACCTGGAGCGTCTCGATGATTTCCGCCTGAGTCGAGCCCAGGGCCCAACCCGGTGTTGAGGGTGCGAACTGATCCAGAAACACCGGAACGTGAAAATGAATCCGGGCTTCGGTCACGGCAGGGTTTTCCAGAGCAGGAAGCGCCTCAGGAAGGTCAGGAAACTGAACGAGTTGGCCGTCAGCGCCCCGCGCAATGACCTGATGAAGATAGGTGGAATCCAGAAAAGGGCGCAGCAGTGCGAGGGCGCCCTGCCGCTGTGCCGGCGAGGCGGGCAGCGTCAGCCGAAGCGCTGAACTGATCTGCACCTTGCCGATCCGCATCCCGGCCCGCTGGTAGCATTCCAGGGCCCTGCGCGGCGATTCAAAGGCGACGGCGAGGTGACAGGTGTCGAAGCAGACCTGAACATGATCCTGAATGGCCGTTTTTGCCTGAGCCAGCGTCAGCCCGAGTTCGGCCGTCAGGTGGGCAGCGCCCGTGGTCATCAGGTGGTCGGTGAAGAACGCGGCCAGCTGCTCACTCCGCTCCAGTAATCCGTCGGGTTCTGGCTCGATATCGATGTGAATCAGCTGTCCGGTGCGGTTCCGCAGGCGAATGAGCGCCGCCACCACCTTCATGACATTGAGCGTCAGACGTGTCCAGAGATCGGCATCCTGTTCGTCGACCCAGGCGCGGTAGGTCAGGGGACTGGTCGAGATGCCGCCGTCCAGTCCTTCCGGCAACAGCGCGCTCAGGATGTCGATCAGCCGAAGGGTATAGGCCACCCGTTCAGGGTCGAGCCAGTCTGGGGCATGCACCTGCGCCTTGACCGCCTGATGGTGGAAGGGGCCATACGGAAAGCCGTTCATGGTGAACACGTACAGCCCACGCTGATCCAGGAACTCCCGGAACTCTCGCAGCCGCTGAGGGTCAGTCAGCTCCCGACTTTCCTCGCCCGACAGCCGGAGTCCAATTCCGAACGGCTGCTGGGGCCAGAGCTGGGCCCGCAACGGCACCGCGTACCGGTCCAGATTGTCCATCACCTCGCGCATGGTGTTGGACGGATGAATGTTGGTGCAGTAAGTCAGCTGCAGATTTCGGTCTGAAATGACCATCCTCAGTCCGTCGAGACGGCCACGCCGGGCCTGGGCAGCTTGAACTTGGGCGATTGGCTGAGGAACCGGGCAGGATTGCCGTATACCATCTGCTCGATGAGCAGGTCACCGTGTCCACGGCGGCGCGCCTGCAAAATGAACTCAGGAATGGCCACCGGGTCGCTTTCTCCCCAGTCGCAAGCAGAAGCGACGCACAGGCGCTCGGGGCCGTACATCTCGATCATGTCGAGTGCCCGGGCCGGCGAGGCTTTGGTCCGGGGATAGAGCGTGAATCCCGTCCAGAAGCCGTGCTCCAGGATCATGGGGGCGGTGTGTTCCTCGGCGTGATCCACCATCACCCGGGCCGGGTCAATGCGGGGGTCACGGGCCAGCGCCTCGACAATGACCTTGGTTCCCTTGTACTTGTCTTCCAGGTGTGGAGTGTGGATGTGGATCAGCTGGTGGTGCTCCAGGGCCAGTTCGACGTGGTCGAGGAAGGTGGCCATTTCATTGCGGGTCACGCGGTTGAGCCCGATTTCGCCGATGCCCAGCACCGTGGGGCGGTCCAGGAACTCCGGGATCAGGGCCAGCACCTGCCGGGCCAATTCCCGGTCCTCGCCTTCTTTGGGATTCAGGCACAGCCAGGTGTAATGCGCGACGCCGTACTGCCGGGCGCGGGCAGGCTCGAAGGTCGTGAGGTGGTCGAAATAATCGGCAAAGGCCAGCGGCCCCAGTCGGTCGCGTCCAGACCAGAAGGCAGGTTCGGTGACGGCCACACAGCCTGTGAGGGCCATCCGGTGATAATCGTCGGTGGTTCGGGAAATCATGTGGGCGTGCAGGTCGATGTAATTCACTGGGCTCCCTCCTGTTCGTCATGAGGGTGTGCAGGGGCCGGATGAACCGGGGCCCCATACGCGCTCTGGCTGTCCCGAACGTCCAGCAGATCCAGGTTCTGGTCGCTCATGACCAGTTGGACCCGGCGGGCCCGTTCAGGACCCGGTCCCACCAGGAGGTGAAGCGCTTCTTTGAAGGCCTCAATGCGGAAATCGGTTTCAGCGTTTCGGAGGTTGGACCGTTCGAAACGGTCCAGAAAAGCGGCCAGTGCCAGGAGCTGGGCACGGTGATCCATGAAGTAGTCGTCGAGCAGCTGTTTCTGGCTTAGCGGGCAGGTGTTGCTGTAGTCGTCCACGGGGAGTCCTCCGGAGATTGAGTGGGGTGATTCGAGTCTGAGGCGGAGTGGGGTGGAAGGGAGGCCAGGTACTGCACGCTGCGGGCCACCAGGGCGAGGTCCATCTCGTGGACTTCCCGGCCCTGACCGACGCCGTCCAGCAGCATGATGGTCAGCTGTCCCCCCAGGTGCTCGCGGAATTCCTGCAGGCCGTGCAGCAGGCTCTTGGGATTGCTGGCGTCTTCAAGGAACGGCAGCATCATCGGGTGGAACACGGCCAGCCCCAGGCGTTGAAAGAGGGTGATGATTCGCTGCCACTCGCGTTCTGGCAGCCAACCCCGCAGATAGGCGTAGGTGCTGTCCAGAGCGATGCCGATGGCCACCGCCTCGCCGTGACGCAGCGCATAGTCGGTCAGGGCCTCCAGCTTGTGCGCGGCCCAGTGACCAAAATCCAGGGGCCGGGATGACCCCTGTTCGAAGGCGTCTCCACTGTTGGCGATGTGTTCAAGATGCAGCTCTGCGCAGCGGTAAACAGCATGCTCCATGGACTGGAGGTTGCGGGTTCGCAGCGCGTCGGCATGCGCTTCCAGGAAGGCAAAGAACGCGCTGTCTTTGAGAAGCGCGACCTTGACGGCCTCCGAGAGGCCGCCCAGCCAGTCTCGGTCTTCCAGGGTTTCGAGCAGATCAAGGTCGTTCAGGACCGCAAAAGGCGGCGCGAACGTTCCCAACCAGTTTTTCTTGCCGTAGGCATTCACGCTGTTCTTGACGCCTACGGCGCTGTCGTTTTGAGACAGCACGGTGGTGGGAACGCGGATCAGACGCACGCCCCGGTGGGCGGTCGCGGCCGCGTAGCCGACCAGATCGATCAGCGCCCCGCCGCCGACCACCACCACAAAAGAGTGCCGGTCAATGCCGTGAGCGTTGATCGCGTCTTGCACCAGACTGACGTTGACGGGGTCTTGTTTCACGGCCTCGCCCCCAGGAAGAACCAGGACGGGGGCCACGAGGTTGAGGTGATGCACCTGGCAGTACTGGGCCACAGCGGTGGGGAGATCTGGATGATGAGCGATCAGCCCAGCGTCCATGACCACAAGAAGTTTGCCTGCTGCAGGTTGCTGACCAACCGTTTGGGCGAAGACGAAATTTGACGTATCAAAAAGCCCTGAGGTGAACTCAACAGCGTAGCTGAAGCGCACCTGAAA
>JAQBPF010000396.1 GCA_028287665.1 Deinococcus sp.
CGTTGAACGGCACCCAGGCCACGATGCAGGGATGGCCCCGGTCGCGCTGCACGGCTTCCAGCCACTCTCTGGTAATGGCGTGAATGCTGCGGTCGCTGAGGCGGTAGGCGCTGGGCATCTCGGCCCAGACCAGCAACCCAAGGCGGTCAGCCCAGTACAGGTAACGCGGGTCTTCGAGCTTCTGGTGTTTGCGAACGCCGTTGAAGCCCATTCGGCGCGTCAGTTCGACGTCGGCGCGGTGTTGCTCGCCCGTGGCCGTCATCAGGGAATCGGGCCAGTAGCCCTGATCCAGCACCAGCCGCAGTGGGTAAGGAGAACCGTTCAGCAAGAATCGGCCCTGCTCGATCGTGACGGAACGCAGGGCGGTATAGCCCGTGACGCGGTCGAGAATTGTGGTCCCGTCCAGCACCTCGACCACGGCGTCGATCAGTTGCGGGTGCTCCGGGCTCCAGAGCAGTTCGTTGCGGTGACTGTCGATGCCGCCGTCCAGCAGCGGAATGACCCGGTGGAAATCGGAGCCGGAGAGGGTATACACATCGTCGGCCAGCACTTCTTCCAGGCCAGTGCCGTCCAGAAACGGATCGCCCAGGCCTGTTCCCGCCACTTTCAGCACCACGCGCACTTTCATGCCGGGCCGAAATCCCGCGACCTGAATGCGGACATGCAGGCCCCAGGTATTCAGATCGGGTTCGAATTCAAGGCTCTGCACGGCGGCAGCGGGCACCTTCTCCAGCCATACCGTCTGCCAGATCCCGGTGGTGCGGGGATACCAGATGGAATGCGGCTCGGCCAGCCAGTCCTGTTTTCCACGGGGCTGATCGAGCGCCAGCGGGTCGTCCTCTGCCCGGACCGTGATTTCAAAAGGGGAGGCCGCAAAAGCGCTGACATCTACTGAAAAAGGGGTGTGGCCACCGCTGTGCTGCGTGACCTGCTGCCCGTTGATCCAGACGGTGGCGCAGTAATCCACGGCCCCGAAATGCAGCACCGTGCGCTCGCCCAACCCGCTCTGGCCCCACTGGGCGGCGCAATCGACGGTGCGGCGGTACCACACCGCCCGCCCATGCGCATGCAGATGAACGCCGCTCGCCGCGCTTTCGGGCGGGTAAGGCACCACGATCTCGCGGTCAAAATCCACTGCGTTGGGGTGGATATGAACTGCGTCAGAGTCGAGGGCAAAGCCCCAGGCTCCGTCCAGGTCAAACCACTGGCTGCGCTGCATGAGGGGACGGGGGTGAATCTTTTGCATGCTTCTCCTGAGGAGGGGTGCCTGACCAACACGGCCAACCACCCGATGGGTAAGTCTAAAGTCAGCATTAATGTTAAGAGCGAAGTTGATAATTGTCAACATTTTTCGATAGTAAGACAAGATACAAAGAGGAGCGGGTCGGTGAGAACGCTTCCCAGACACCTGATGGGCACCTGAGCCAAGTTTGGAAACCAACTGAAGATGAGTCTGTTCAGATGAACAAGAACGCAAAAATTGCGTCGTACACGGAGGAGCTGCATGGGTGGTCTGTTCAGGAAGCACAGGCTCGTGGAGGGCGGCGACCTGAAACTGGTGGCCCATGCGCTCAATTCAGACACACGGCTGCAAATTTTGAGCCTGCTGTCGCACAATGTCCTTAACCTGACGGAGCTGACGGCGGCGCTGGGTCAGCCACATTCCACGGTCAGTTTTCATCTCAAGCACCTTGAGGCGGCGGGGCTGCTGGCCGTGGAGTATCTGCCCGGCACACACGGCTCTCAGAAATTGATCAGAAAACGATACGACGAATTGCAGTTCAGGTTGCCCGGTGCAGAGGTCGAAACTGAGGGTGATGTCGTAGACGTGAGTATGCCCATCGGCAACTACACCCAGATCAGCGCTCAGCCAACCTGCGGCCTCTCAGCAGAGCACAAGCTGATCGGCATGCTGGATGACCCACGGGCCTTTTTTGAACCCGAACATGTGTTCGCACAGGGCCTCTGGTTCGGCAAATCCGGCCATGTGGAATACACCTTTCCCAACAATCTGCCCCTCGGCTCGGCGGCCACGGAGTTCGAACTGAGCATGGAGGTTTGTACGGAAGCGCCCCACTACAATGCCGACTGGCCTTCAGACTGGACTCTGTGGGTCAATGAAATAGAGGTGGGCACCTGGACCTGTCCCGGCGATCTGGGCGGTGTGCGGGCGCACTTGACCTCCGTCTGGTGGGCCGTGAACCAGACCTCCCACGGCTTCCTGATACGTTGGCGCGTCACACCCGGCGGGGCGCACATCGACGGCGAAGTTCTCTCGGGGGTGACCCTGGAGCAGTTGAGACTGGAGGACAGCAACCATATCCGCATTCGCCTGGGAATTAAGCCAGACGCCCGTCATCAGGGCGGCCTGAACCTGTTTGGTCGCCACTTTGGCAATTACCCGCAGGATTTACTGATGCGGCTACGCTACACCTTCGGAGAAACCACACAAACCTGAGCTGACCGGGCCAGTCCAAGAGTTGAAGACCCACTGCCAGAGTTGGACACTGACGCTGCCTTTCGCGTCCCTTTAGTGAAGGGGAGAAATCACAAATCCGTCATCCCAGAGCTGATTTTCTGTTCATGGGAAGCGTTCGTGTTACGCCATTGATGGAAAGGTCGGCTTCTGTTCGTGCTCGTTCTTTTGATTTATACAGAGCCTCACTTTCTTGCTGTCATCAATCAAGTGTGTCCCAGAACCAACTGCTTGCCGAACATCAACCCGCCTTTCGCCGATCGCACATTTGCCCCACTCTGTCTACTGACACATGTGACCATCCAGCAACAGAATTTCTACCTCTTTTGACTATCTGGTCTGCTGATTTCTTAACCTAAACTATGCGCCCACATCAGGCGTCTGGAGCCGACGGTGAACACCCCTGCCCATCCCCTCGTTTCCGTCATCATTCCCGCCTATAACTCGGCCCAGTACCTCCCCGAAGCCATCGAGAGCGTGCTGGGACAGACCTATCCACACGTAGAAGCCGTGATCGTGAATGACGGCTCGACAGACCAGTCCGAGCAGGTGTTGCAGGAATACCAGGCCCGCGATCCGAGGGTAAAGGTGGTGTACCAGAACAATCAGGGGCTGCCGTCTGCCCGCAATACGGGAATTCAGGCCTCCAGTGGGCAATTCCTGTGTTATCTGGACGCAGACGATGTCATTCAGCCCGAGAAAATTCAGAGGCAGTTGGAGTATCTGCTGGCCCACCCCGAAATCGATCTGGTGTATTCGGATTACACCCGCGCCGACCCGAATTTACAATTTCTGACCGAAGAATTGATCCAGATTCGTCGTTTTTCGTTGCGTGAGGCTTACGTCTACACCAATGTCTTTCCGGTGATGTCGGCGCTGATGCGCCGGACGCTGGCAGACCGGGTGGGCGGTTTTGATCCGGCCCTGCGTGCAGCAGAAGACTGGGATTACTGGGTGCGCTGCGAACGGGCCGGAACGTTTGGCTATCTGCCGGGCCTGTTCTCGGTGTACCGGATTCACGGCACGCAAATGCACAAAGATTATGAATTGATGCTGAAGTACTGCCGGATGGCGGCGGCCAAAAATTTTGCCGACGATCCCCGCAGTTACCGCCGCATGGTTGGCTCCGTGCTGTGGTGGCAGTTCGGGCTCAAAATGCAGCAGCAGGACCGCAAACGCTTTGAGGCCTTGTTTACGCCAGAACTGCTCAGAAGCGCCCTCAGAATGGTGTGGGAGGTCCGAAGTCTCAAAGACGTGCTGCTGATCCGCTCCATTTTTAGGCACGGCCTATGACCTCCGCTCCGCAGTCCAGGGCAGAGCGCGAGCACCCCGTGACCAGTCCGCTCCATCCGCCCACCCCACCGCGCCTGCCTCAACTGCCTGCCCTGACTGGGGTGCGCTTTGCAGCGGCCCTGCTGGTGGTCTGTTTCCATACCCGAACAACGCTTGAGGGGCAGATTCCCGGCGGACTGATGTCGTTTATCGAATCGGGCCAGATCGGTGTGACCTTCTTTTTTATCCTGTCGGGTTTCATTCTGACCTACACCTACGCCACGCCGGAAGGCAGCCTGAAGACCTCGCGGCGGTCCTTCTGGCTGGCCCGGCTGGCCCGGATTTACCCGGTCTATTTGCTGGGGCTGCTGCTCTCAGCACCTTATTTTTTGCTGCCCGTGCTGCACCGCTGGCCCACTACCACCGAGTGGGTCACCGCTCTGCTGTCGCCCACGCTGTTGCAGGCCTGGTTGCCCCAAACCGCTTGTGTCTGGAATTGTCCGGGCTGGAGTCTCTCAGCAGAAGCGTTTTTTTACGCCCTGTTTCCGCTGATCCTGGGCCTGGGAATCTGGCGCTCTGCTCGGGGCCGGTCTCTGAGATGGACCGGGCTGCTCCTGTGGGGCCTGACGCTCACGCCGCCGCTGCTGTACTTTCTGCTTTCGCCCCGGCCCCTGCCCGCAGAGTCGCTGGTGGCCGACACCTTCTATTACGGTCCGCTGTTTCGCCTGCCTGAATTCCTGCTGGGTATGCTGGTGGGCACACGCTTTCTGAGTGGGCGGATCTCTTCCTCCCGTCAGGCCAGCGGGTGGGCGGCGGCAGCACTGGCCGGAGCAGCCGTGATCATGGTGTATGCCCACCTGTTCATGCCAGGATTTATTCGCAATGCCCTCATCGTGCCCGTGCTGGCGCTGCTGGTGTGGAGCCTGGCACATGGCCGCGGGTGGGTGGCGCGGGCCTTCGCGTGGCCGCCCCTGGTTTTGCTGGGTGAAGCCAGCTACAGCCTCTACATCCTGCATGTGCCCGTTTACCTGTGGCTTTCCAGTGTCTGGCGCCGCCTGCTGCCGGGCACACCGCTGGACCATACCTTTTTTCTGGTGTATCTCGTGATCCTGATTGCTCTGTCGGTCCTGACCTATCAGGTGCTGGAACGGCCTGCACAGCGGTATCTGCGGCGCAGGTGGGCGGGGTCCACTCTCACGCCGTCTTAGAACCGTTGACCGGATCGACGGACTGGCCCTCAGGCTGACTCCACTGGGCATCCAGGAAGAAGCGCCCCGACTTGAGATTCAGACGGCGGGAGGTCAGCTGACCTCCGTCAACCACATCAAAGCCCAGACA
>JAQBPF010000434.1 GCA_028287665.1 Deinococcus sp.
TCTTACAGTCTGGCAAAGGGTTCTGCGTTCAGCGTGACCTGGGCTTTACCGTCCAGAAAGCTGGCCTTGACAGACTCTTATAGCCGCGCTTGTCTGACGCTTATGCAGGCCAACGACCCGGAGGCGCTAGCCTGGGCCCATGAATCTGTTGCAAGCCTCGTTGGGGGGCAGCGCCGCCTTCCGGGAACCCGACTACATTCTGGAGAACCTGACCTATGAGGGAGCGGCAAAGCCCGTGCTGGGGCTGCCCTACACCATTGCCGATGTGCTGTATCACCTCAGTGTCACCCTGCGGGCCAGCCTGGACCTGGCCTCGGGGCGGGCCTCCCAGTGGCCAGAAGGGCTGGAAGTCTGGCCCGATACGCCGCCCAGCCCCGAAGAA
Source organism: Deinococcus sp. (assembly GCA_028287665.1). Classification (GTDB taxonomy): domain Bacteria; phylum Deinococcota; class Deinococci; order Deinococcales; family Deinococcaceae; genus Deinococcus. The sequence continues at coordinate 383 of JAQBPF010000434.1, forward strand.
TTTGCAGGCATCCGCTTAGAGATCGGGTTGGCCCTGGCCGAAGCTGTCATGCTGGCCGAGGACCCCTCCGAGCGGGCGCGGGACATCCTGACCGATCTGGCTGTTCACAGCGCCTACCACTGGGGACAGGTGGCCCTGATGCGGCGATTGCACGGCGACTGGACTGGAGAGGACCCCGTGATCGGAGCATGAGGTGGGTGGTCGTGGGCAGTCAGAATCCGGCCAAAGTCCGCCCGGTACAGGAGGTTTTTGGACGACTGCACCCCAGCGCGACCGTCGTGGGCCGCGATGTGCCCAGCGGTGTGCCCGATCAACCGTTGGGTGAGGAACAAACGCGCCGGGGAGCCGTCAACCGGGCGGGGGCAGCGGCGCAACTCGCGGAGGCGCAGCTGGCAGAGGCCCAGCAGAGCGGCGAGGCCTGGGGCGTGGGGCTGGAGGGCGGAGTCAGGATCGACGAGAGTGGTTGCGGCTGGCTGTTCGGCACCGTGGCGGTGGCCCATGCAGGCCAACTCGAAACCGTCCGCACCGCCGAGATCCGCCTTCCGCCCCCCGTGCTGGCCCGTGTGCAGTCTGGCGAGGAACTGGGCAGCGTGATGGACGACCTGCTGGGCACCGTGGACGTCAAGCGCGGTGTGGGCAGTGTGGGCATCCTGACGGGTGGACTGGCTGACCGCGCCGATGTGTGGCGCATGGGTCTGGCCCTGGCCCTGGCCCCTTTTCTGAATCCGGAGCTGTACGGCTGAGGCCTGCACTGCTGAGGGCTGGATAAGGAGAGTCTGGACACCAACCAAACACAGCGGCCAACGGGTGCAATAAGCTCAGGCATGACTGCCAACGCATCTGCTCAGCCCACCGAGGTCCAGAACAATGAAGCCGAAAAACGCTATGAGCTGAAGCTGGGAGGGCGCGTGGTGGGCGTGGCCGAATACCGTCCAGCAGGCCCTTCGCTGATGTTTACCCACACCGAGATCGAGGAAGGCCATGAGGGCCAGGGCCTGGGCAGCACCCTGGTTCGGGCGGCACTGGACGATGCACGGGCACGCAAAATAGACGTGGTGCCGATGTGCCCCTTCGTGGCCGCCTTTATCCGCGAACACTCCGAATATCTGGATCTGGTGCAACTGCAACAGCGGGGGATGTTTGGCCTCTGAACTGGGCGGGCGATGACTCCTGTGGACCTCGCCTGCACGGTCTTTGCACTGTGGCAGGCGGTATGGAGCGTGGCCGCCTTTGTAGCCATCTGGCGCGACAAAACTCTGGCGCGTGGCGGGCAATGGCGCATTTCTGAGCAGCAGCTTCACCGGTATGAACTGTTGGGCGGCTGGCTCGGCTCGGGGCTGGCCCAGCGGCTCTGGCACCACAAAACCCTCAAGGCCTCCTATCAGCAGGTGTACCGGCGTATTGCTGTGATCTGGCTTCTGGCCTGCGCTGCATTACTTTGCGTCTGGATAGCATCTCGCCTGAATGGTTAACATGTGCTAGGTTTGCACGCATGATTGTTGTGAAGGTCGGCGGAAGCGCCGGAATAGATTACGACGCCGTCTGTGCAGACCTCGCCGCCCGTTGGAAGGCGGGCGAGCGGCTGATTCTGGTGCATGGTGGCAGCGGCGAAACCAACCGGGTGGCCGAAGCCCTGGGCCATCCACCCAAATTTGTGACCAGCCCCAGCGGTTACACGTCCCGCTTTACAGACCGTCAGACCCTCGAAATCTTTGAGATGGTGTACTGCGGCAAAATCAACAAGGGCATCGTGGAACGGTTGCAGCGCCTCGGCGTCAACGCGGTGGGCCTGAGTGGACTGGATGGACGAATCTTTGAAGGCAGGCACAAGGACAGCGTGCGGGCCGTAGAAAACGGCAAGGTCAAGGTCTTGCGCGGCGACCATACCGGAACGGTGGAAAAGGTCAATACGGGCCTGATCGATCTGTTGCTGAACGCGGGCTATCTGCCTGTGCTGACGCCGCCCGCCGCCAGTTATGAAGGTGTGGCGATCAATGTGGACGGCGACCGCGCCGCTGCGGCCCTCGCCGTGGCCCTCAAAGCCGACGCGCTGCTGCTGCTGAGCAATGTGCCGGGCCTGCTGCGCCATTATCCCGACGAGGCCAGCCTGATCCGCGCCATTCCGGCTGCCGATGTAGAAAACTACCTGGAATTTGCCCAGGACCGCATGAAAAAGAAGGTTCTGGGGGCCGCCGAGGCCGTACAGGGCGGCGTCAAACGCGTCATCTTTGGCGACGCCCGCGCCGGAGCGCCGATTACTGCCGCCCTGGAAGGGGCCGGGACGGTGGTCAGCTAGCGGTGCAGGGGGCCGTGAACCTGCTATCTTTCCTGCTCGATGTCTGGCTCCTCCTCCTCCACTGAATTGATCTCTCCGGCCCTGTTGCTCGAGCTGCTGGCAGTGCGGGGTGGGCAGGAATTCCGCGTTACGGCCTGTGTGCAGCAGGGCCGGGGCCGCCGACAACAGGTCCGCGAAGTGGGGCTCTACCAGTTCACTGTGCGCGGCGAACAGGTGCAGGCGTGCGGCCCCAGTGGACAAACCCGCCAGCTTTCGCGGGCGGGTTATCTGGAGATTTTCGGAGGCTACCTGTTCAGGGACGCGCAGGCCACAGGCCAGATGACCGATCTGGGACCACTGTTCAGCTCCGTCTGAGGAGGGTTTACTGGTCGGCTGGCAGCGTAAAAGCCTGCAGCTTGACGGTCACGTCGCGCTTTTTGCCGTCGCGCTGCACTGTCAGCTTGATGCTGTCCCCAATGCGCTTGCCGATCACGGCGCGGCGCAGGTCGTCGCCTTCGGTGATGGACTGGCCGTCGATGGCCGTGATGATGTCACCATCGGTAGACACCGCTTCGGCGGCCTGACCTGGAGTGTTCAGGCTGAGGCTGTTGCCCGTTCCCGCGTTCAGGCCTGCGGCGGCAGCGGGGCTGTTGGGATACACGCGCTGCAGGAGGGCACCCGCGGCGGGCAGGTTGGCCTGCTGGCGGTCTTCATCGGTCAGGGCACTGAGATCGGTGAACTGAATGCCCAGCGTGGGCGTCTGCACGACCTTGCCGCCCGCCGCCTGAAGCTGAGGCAGGAGTTTGGCCACAGTATTCACAGGGATAGCGAAGCCCACGCCCGCGCTCTGGCCCGTGCCGTTGGCCGCACTCACCGAATAGATCTGGGTGTTGACGCCAATCAATTCGCCGCTGCTGCTGAGCAGGGGGCCGCCGCTGTTGCCGGGGTTAATGGCCGCGTCCGTCTGGATTACCTGCTGCTGCACCCCTTTGGTTCCCACAGGCACCGTGCGCTCCAGACTGCTGATGATGCCCTCAGACACGCTGAAATCCAGACCGAAGGGTGCCCCCATGGCAATGGCTTTCAGGCCCACATCCAGCCGGGTGCTGTCGCCCAGTGGAATGGGCTGGATGGCTCCGGCGGGCAAGCCCTCAGCCCGGATCAGGGCCAGATCGAAATCGGGGGCGCGGCCCACCACCTTGGCCTTATAGGTCTTCTTGGAGCCGTGCAGCCGGATGGTGATTTCACTGGCTCCCTCGACCACATGGTTATTGGTAATGATGTCGCCCGCCGCATTCACAAAAAAGCCGCTGCCTGTGCCCGTCTGAGGCTGATCGCTGCCGTCGCCGCCGGGAAAGCCAAACTGCTGCTGAAGGCGCTGACGCATCTGGGCTTCCGGGCTGTTGTCGGCACTTTCGGTCACGCTGATGTAGACCAGGCCATTCTGACGCTGCTTGACGACCTGCACGGTATTGGCCTCGGCCTCGGTGCGGGCGCGGCCATTGTCGTAAGTGGTGGTAGAGGTGGTGGTATCGGGGCTCTGGGTGGCAAGAGGAGTGGGGGCGGTTTGGGCGGTGCTGCGTTCATTCAGGCCGTAGCCCACAAACCCGCCCAACGCAAGGGTTCCGGTGAGGGCCAGCAGGGAGAGGTTTCGTTTCATGGGGCCAAGATGGCGCAAGACGGTTATATGACGGTTAAAAAGAAGGGACAGAGGTCTTTAAAGGTGCCGCCGGTAACTAGCGCCACTGGCGGTCAACTGCCAACCGGAACCCTGCTGCTTGACACCCTCCCTACGCACCCCTACCCTAAGCGCACGCTTGTCACTTTTTATCCGCCATTCACGTTCGGACGTTCCCCTCAAGGGGGCGGCGAACTTGTGGCGGGATTTTTGGAGGTTCCATGAAGAAAGTACTCTTTAAGAACGTGCTTCTGACCGCTGCTCTGGCCTCTCTTCCTTCTGCCGGAGCGGCCACGCTGGTCTTCGGGGCCAACGGCGATCCTGTGTCGCTCGAAAGCGCCAACATCACCGACGGCATCAGCATTCTGGTTCAGCGCCAAATTTACGACACGCTGGTTGATTTCAAGGACGGCACCACCGACCCCGTACCCGGTCTGGCCACCTCCTGGAAGAGCAACGCCAACGCGACCCAGTGGACCTTTACGCTCCGCAAGAACGTGCGCTTTCATGACGGCACCCCTCTGAATGCCGACGCCGTGATCTTTAACCTCAGCCGCTGGTGGGACAAGGCGCACCCCTACGGCTTCCGCGATCAGGGCCGCACCTATGAAATCGTGGGCGAACTGTTGGGCGGGTACAAAGGTGACGCCACCGCCGTCATCAAGAACATCGTGAAAGTCAACGACAACACGGTGCGCGTGGATCTGAACAAGTCCAGCAGCGTCTTCCCCAACGTCATCGGCAGCGGATACTTCGGCATTGCCAGCCCCACCGCCATCAAGAAAGACGGCGCGAAATACGGCACGCCCGCCAGCAAGGCGGTGGGCACCGGCCCCTTCATTTTCCAGAGCTGGCGCACCGGCGACCGCGTGGTCCTGACGCCCAACAAACTGTACTGGGGCGAAAAGGCCAAAGTGGACCAGTTGGTCATCCGCTCCATCAAGGACGCCTCTCAGCGCCTGAACGAGCTGAAGGCCGGAACCATCGACTTTACCAACGACCTGACCCCCGACGCCCTGCGGAGCGTGCAGAGCGACAAGAATCTGGTGGCCGTGAAGCGCCCCAGCTTTAACGTCGGCTTCGTGAGCATGAACAACCGCAACCAGTACCTGAAGAATGCCAAGGTTCGTCAGGCGCTGAGCATGGCCATCAACAAGAAAGCCATTGCAGACGCCTTCTGGAACGGACTGGGCACCAGCAACGCCAGCTTCCTGCCCCCCGTTCTCAGCTGGGCCGACAGCTCCAAAGTGCCCGCCGACTACAAGTTCGATCCCGCCGCCGCCAAGAAGATGCTGGCCGACGCAGGCTATCCCAACGGCTTTTCCATTGACCTGTGGTACATGCCCGTCTCGCGTCCCTACTTCCCCACACCCAAGCCGATTGCCGAAGCCATTGCCGCCGATTTGAGCGCCGTGGGCGTCAAGGTGAACCTGAAGACCGAAGACTGGGCCAAGTACCTCGAAGACCGCAACAAGGAACCCGGCTTCGACATGTACATGATCGGCTGGACGGGCGACTACGGCGACCCCGACAACTTTTACAGCGCCTACTACGGCCCCAACGCCAGCGACGACATCAACTGGAATCCACCCGAACTTCAGAAACAGCTGGAGCAGGGCCGCGCCGCCACCACACAGGCCGACAAAGCCAAGGCGTACTCGCAGATTCACGAGATCACCTATAACGCCAACTACCGCATTCCGATGGTACACAGCAACCCGCTGTCGGCAGCCC
>JAQBPF010000055.1 GCA_028287665.1 Deinococcus sp.
GAGTTCTCCCGTGCCTGGCTGAAGCCCGAATACTGGTACGTGCTGGCGTATCCCGCCGCCTTCATCATCACCTTCAGTCTCGCCTTCAACCTGTTTGGTGACGGCCTGCGTGACGCGCTCGATCCCAAGAGCCGCTGAGCTTAGGCCTGAACGCCCCCGCCTGTCCTTGCGACGGCGGGGGCGTTTGTTGAGTGGGGCGGTGAATGCTGACCCCTGACTGTGTTACTGAGCGCCAGCCTGCATCAGCTTTGGGGGACCTTGGTGGGGCGCAGGGAAGAGACAGGACGCATCCAGTCTGCGATCAGCCGCCATGCCGCTGCGTACAGCACGGCGGCCAGAACCCACAGGCCAGCCGCAATGGCAGGTTGAGAAAAGGTCGCGCAGCCCAGCAGAAAGGGGACGGCGGGCGCGGTCCCGGCCTGCATGGCGGCGCTGAGGGCCGTGCGGCGCGGTGGCAGCAACGGATCGCGGGCGGCGCGGCGGGCCAGATAGAGGGCAGCGCCTGCCAGTATCAGGGCCACGAGCACCAGCCCCACCACTCCGGCGGGCGGCGTGGGCGCGGGGCGCGTCAGCAGATACAGGGCTCCCAGGGGCAGTCCCGGCACCGCCAGAGCTGTGAACGCCAGCGTATAGGCGCGGCGGGCAGCGCGGAGCAGATCTGCGCCCTCGCCGCTGTTCAGGGCCTGTGCCAGAGCCTGGAGCATCAGCGGGTCTGGGGCACCGAGCCCAGCAGGTGTACGGTGGCAGACACGCCGCCCACCTCGACCTCGGCCCCTTCTGGGAGTTCCTTACGCAGCCATGCCAAGCTGGCTCCAGCGGCATTCAGGCCAGATTGCCCCACCACTTTGCCGCTGTGCAGAATGTCTGTGCCGCGCGGCAGGCCCTCGCCTGTCAGGCGAACCAGGTGGTAGCGCGTGTTCCCACGGGCCTCCAGTCGGGCCATGATTTCCTGGCCCACATAACAGCCTTTGCGGTAGCTGATGGCGGGCAGCGGGCCGCTGATGTCCAGCCCCACTTCCTGCAGGAGTGTGCCCGAAAAACCGTCGCGGGCAATATCGGGAATGCCTGCCGCGACCCGTGCGGCGTCCAGGGTCTCCAGAGGAGCTTCTGGGCCTTCCAGGGCGGCCAGCACGGCGGCTTCGTGCCGGGTGAGGTAATGCAGGTCGGTGCCCGCTGTGCCTGTGCGGTTCACTCGTCCTCCCAACACCACGCCGCCGCCCAGTTCAAAAGTCTGGGCGTCCGGGCCAGCCTCGTTCCAGCCGGGCACACCTGCCCCTGGCCATACGTGCACGCAACGCAGGTCGTCCGATACGTCCTTCACTTCCACCTGATCGAAAATGATGTAGCGCTTGAGGCGGGCGGCCAGAGCTTCCGCCTCGCCTGCGTCCACATGCAGATACACGTCATCGGTGCGGCGATAGGCCCGCGCGAAGGTTTCGATCTGGCCCCGAACATTGAGAAAGGCGCAGGCCACCAGCCCCGGCGTGGGTGCGCCGCGCAGGTCCCCCGTCATCTGACCCTGCACGAAATCAACCCGGTCTGCCCCTGTCACGCGCAGGCCACCTGAAGGAATCTGAGTCCACATGGAGGCAGGGTAAGTCAAAAGCGGGACGTGGATAGTGGCGAGTGGCCAGGGCAGGTGCTGTTCACGGTGCCTGTCTGCTCAGTCGCTGGCAAGTGCCAGGGCCCGTTCGCGCTGGGCTTCCCGCGTCAGGTGCCAGCGGTACAGGTCGGCACTGGCCTCGCGCAGCAGGGCGTCGGCGTGGGGCAGGGCGGCGCGGCGGCCTTCAAGGTTGCGCTGAACCACAGCCGTCAGATCATCCAGGTTGCTCAGGTGTGCGCCGGGCACATCGGCAATATCGGGAGAAAGGATGCGCGGCACGCTGATGTCGATCAGCAGCATGGGGCGCGTGGGGCGGTCCTGAAGTGCCTCGCGAACCCCGCTGCCGTGCAGCACGTAATGGGGCGCACTGCTGGACGCGATGACCACATCGGCTTCGGGCAACACTTCGTGCAGGTATTCGGCGGCGCAGGCCCGGCCCCCCACCCGCTCGGCCAGGGCGCGGGCGCGTTCGGCGGTGCGGTTCACCACGATCACGTCCCGGACTCCAGCAGCCCGCAGATGCGTCAGGGTCAGTTCGGCGGTTTCTCCTGCGCCCAGAATCAGAGCCGTACGGTGGCTCAGGTCGCCCAGCGTGGCCTCGGCCAGTTCTACGGCGGCGCTCGATACGCTGACGACCCGGTCTGACAGGCCTGTGTCGGTGCGCACCCGCTTGCCTGCGGCCAGCGCTCCCTGCGCCACCTTGTTCATCAGCGTGCCCGACAGGCCCTGGGCGTGGGCCGCCTGCCACGCCCGTTTGACCTGTCCCTGAATCTGGGTCTCGCCAATGACCAGGCTATCGAGCCCTGCCGCCACCCGGTACAGATGAGCCACGGCTTCTTCGCCCCGGTACACGTACAGGTGGGAGGCCAGAGCGTGCCCCCAGGCGCCCTCAAAGGCGGCCACGGGGTCGCCGACCACTCCGGCCAGATAAACCTCGGTCCGGTTGCAGGTGGCCAGCAGCATCACTTCGCGGGCGTGCAGAGACAGGTGCGACAGGATGGCCTGTTCTTCAGAGGCGCGGACGGTGGCCCGCTCACGCACTTCTATGGGCGCGGTCTGGTGATTGAGGCCAACCACGGCAAAGTCCAGCGGCGTGGGATGCGGAGCATGCGGCTGCGCCAGGAAAGCGCGGGCAGTGGGGCAGGCCAGCGTCATGCGGTGCCCCCAGAGAAGGTGTCTTGTGAGAGGGAATTCAGGCCAAGTGCTTCCAACGGGTTCGCCCCCACAGGCCGCCTTGATGATTCAGCCAGTGCCAGGGCAGCCAGTCCCAGGGCGGCGCGGATGTCTGTTCTTAGCTGGGCCAGCGCGGCGGCTTTGGCCTCCGGCTCCAGCCTCAACGCTTCTTCTCTGTACGCGGTCCAACTGTCCAGCTGCTCCTCACTGGGCAGGAGTGCTGCAATTCGCTCCGTCAGGGCCTGGGTCAGCATCGGCAGTTCGCGCCCGCTGGAAACGGCCACCTGAACGCCTGCCTTTGCGGTGGTGGCCGCAAAGCGGAGTGATCCTTGCTGGGCATCGCCCGCATGATTGACCAGTGCGCCCGCCGCCCGTGCATCGCCACTCACGGCAGCATTGACTGTTGGGCTATCGGTGGCCGCTACCACCACGCGCTGCCCCTGGACATCGCTGCTCAGGTAGGTGCGGCGCTCCGCTCGGACCGGCAGCGCTTCCAGATCAGGGTGCAGGCTGGGAGCCACCACCGTGACGTTCAGACCCGCTTCCAGCAAGGTCATTGCCCGGCGCAGGGCCACCACGCCGCCACCGACCACCAGCGCAGATTCACCCCGCAGATCCAGAAACACAGGCAGCAGACTCACGCCGTGCAGAATAGCGTTTAAAACCGGGGCAGGCGTCCCCGACCGAACGGTAAGAAAGCTGATGACGACGGCCTTGAGCACTCTGGCGCTTCGGCCTTTGCCCACCGTTTCCCGGCTTTCTTCCCTTTGGCTGAGGCGGCAGAGGCAACCCCTGGCCCCTTTGGCGCGTACTGGCTGCATGAGAGTCCTGTCTTTGATCTTCGGTATTCTGGCTGCCCTCGGCTTGCTGCTGGGCTTACTGCCCTTTTTTGGTTGGCTCAACTGGTTGTTTGTGCTGCCGCCCGCCGTGCTGGGTCTGATCTTCGGCGCACTGGCCCGCGACCGGGGAGCCATCACGCTGAGCGCCGTGGTGGCTGTGTTGGGTGCCCTGCGCCTGATGTTGGGCGGCGGGTTCATTTGAGGTCAGGAGGGTAAGATTCTGGGCTGGCGGGAGGTCGTGGCCAGTGCGCTTGCACGTCCGACCTTCCTCTGGTACTCTGCGTGGGCCTGTTTGCGCCCCAGCATCATCTTCAGCGCGGGCAGCGTATCTGATGGGTCCTTAGCTCAGTTGGTAGAGCATCGGTCTCCAAAACCGAGGGTCGTAGGTTCAAGTCCTGCAGGGCCCGCCATCACGACAAGTGGTCGTACAAAAAATGTCCCCGCCAAGTGCGGGGACGTTGCTTTGTGGGCCGAACAACCTGACCATACACAGGGTGTGCCTAACCCTGCGTCGGCTCCAGCGCGTCTCTGAGCCACATCTGAAATTCAGGCAGGGCACGGTCAAAGGGCAGGGCAATAATTTCCGGCACTTCGTAGGGATGCAGTGACTTGATGCGGGCTTCAAGTTCGGGGTATTTCTCCCCGGTGGTTTTGATCATCAGTAGCGTTTCGGGGTCTTCGACCACGTCCCCCTGCCAGCGGTACACGCTATGAAGACCGCCGACCACGTTGACACACCCGGCAAGGCGTTCGGCCACCAACGTCCGGGCGAGTTCGTGTGCGCGTTCGGGGGGAACAGTGACCAGAACGACAAGTGACATACGCGGGTCAGCATACGCCGCTCCTGCCAACTGAGAAGTGAGGAAATGCACCTACGTGTGGGTGAAATTACATTGTGTGAAACCAGAGGATTCTGTCAGGGAAGGCGGCGGACATCGCAGTTTTCGCTGGTGGCCGGGGCAGTGGTGGCCACCACGACGGTCTCTGTGGCCCCCACAAAGCCCTGGCAGCGGGCCAGCTGTTCAAGGTAGATGGGATCGCTGGCCGAGCGCTCGGCGTCCTGGAGCACCTTAACGTCTTGTTCCAGGCCCCGGACGCGGGTTTCGGTGTCTCTGGTTTCCTGCGACCAAGTGGTGGTGCGGTAGACGATCAGGCCCAACTGGAAGCTCAGTTGCACGATCCCCAAGCCAGCCAGCAGACTGGCCAGCATCAATGTTACGGGCAGGCGTTGAAGCGCGCGCCAACGGGCGGCCAGGGTACGGCGGCGCGGCGGAAGGCGCGGACTTTCGGGAGCCGGAGCAGTTGTTTCGTCGTCCTGTGCTGTCCATTCAGACGGCTCGGGCACCACCGGTTCCGGCGCAGGCTTGGGCGCAGGTGGCAGGGGAGTGGGCGGCGGCGCAGGGTCCATATCTTGCCTGCCAGCATAGCGTGCCGGGTATGAGATACAGCGGGAAGACACCGCCTGAAGTGCCGCCTGCGCCCTGTGTCTGCCCCTGCCTGCTGTGCTTGCCTGCCCTCAAGGCACGGGCTGCCTGTCAGACTGAGCGGTATGACGGCGGAACACACCACCAGCAAGGCAGGTCGCGGCGATCCTTTTGCGCGGCCACACGGCACGGCTCCCGACTGGGCGCGGGCGCACCGGGCCGGAATCCAGATGCGCTACGGCGATATAGACACCATGGGCCACCTTAACAATGCCGTATACGTGCAGTACCTCGAAACCTCGCGCATTTTGCTGATGCGTGATCTGGGCGTGCCCGACGACGAAGACCGCTCGGTGATCGCCCGGCTAGAACTGGATTACCAGCGCGAAATCCGGCTGGGGCAGGACGTGGTCGTGGAAACGCTGGTCGAACGGCTGGGTCATACCTCGTGGACGCTGCTGTCCCGCGTCACTGCCGATGGCGTGCCCTGTACCTACGCCCGCACGGTGCAGGTGCGGGTAGATGCGGCGCTGAAGCCTGCTCCTCTGCCCGAAGTCCTGCGCCAGCGCCTGGACACACTGCTGGCTTACCCCTCCCCGCCAGAAGGAAACACATGACTGCTTCCACTTATGAAGACCGCGTGCTGTATCAGGGTGACGTCTGGGTGCGGCTCGATACGCTGCCCCGCCTCCTGGCCGAAGGGTGGCGGCGTACCCTGTCGGATGGCGGAGTGGTCAGCGTCATTCGCACCCCGTTTCAGTGGGCGATGGTCAGCCCGGTCATTGAGATAGAGACGGGCGGCTACCTGGGCGATGTGGGCCTCTACGTGCCCGAAGTGATGCTGGAAGAAGCGCTGTATCTGCTTGGCGCGGATGGGGAAGACGGCGGGCAGGAATAGACGGGGAGTTCATCCCACTTGGAAAGCCGGGATACAGTGCTGACCGATATCCGTTTGCAGCTTCAGACATCACCATTCTTCCGGGAGGCACAGGCAATGACAGCAGAACAAGTCAGTATTGGCGTAGATGTAGGCGGCACCAAGATTGCCACGGGCGTCCTGCGGGGCGATCAACTCCTTGACCGCCATGTGCAGCCCACACCTGAAACAGGCTGGGAAGCGGTACTGGACGCCATTGCGACGCAGGTCAAGGATTTACAGGTGTTGCATCCCGACGCCCGTCTGGTGGGTGTGGGCATTCCCGGCCCCCTGAATGCCGACCGCACCCGCGTCAAATTTGCTCCCAATATCTACGGTTTCACCGACGTGCCGATGGTCGACGGGTTGCGGGACCGCCTGGCCCAGCGCATCATTCTGGAAAATGATGCCAAGGCCGCTGCCCTGGCCGAAGCGCACATGGGCGCGGCTCGCGGCACCGAAAGCAGCATCTATGTCACCGTCAGCACGGGCATCGGCGCAGGCATTGTGCTGAATGGCCGGATCTGGCGTGGGCGACACGGCATTGCAGGAGAGATCGGGCACATCACGGCCCTGCCGGGTGGACCAGTCAGCGGCGCGGGCCTGGACGGAGCCCTGGAAGCTGTGGCCAGCGGCACCGCGATTGCCCGTGATGCCAGCTACGCCCTGAACCGCGAGGTCTCGACTGCCGAGGCCTTTACCCTGGCCGAACAGGGTCATCCGGGGGCCCGCCGCGTGATCGCGCAGGCGCTGCGCCATATCGGCATCGCGTTGGCCGATCTCCAGAAAACCATCGACCCCGAAGTATTTGTGGTGGGCGGCGGCGTCGCCAGCGTCGGAGACTACTTCTTTCAGGGGGTGCAGCGGGCCGCCGACGAATATGCCGCCGGATTTGCCCCGGTGACCATTCGCCGCGCCCAGCTGGGCACAGATGCGGGCGTGATCGGCGCGGCCCTGGCCGCCAGACACGGCTAAAGCTGTTGGTGGGGAAGAACAGAGGGGCCTGCAACGAACACTCGTTTGCAGGCCCCTCTCCTGGTTGCAATCTCAAAGCCAGTGCTCAGATCACGAACTCGCCGTTTCTCATGACCGCTTCCCGCTCGCCCTGCGCGTTCAGGCCGTCTACGTTCATGTCGGCGCTGCCAATCATCCAGTCCACGTGCACGAGGCTGTCGTTGCCCCCTGCAGCATTAAAGTCTTCCAGGCTCATCTCTATGCCGCCCGTCAGATTGAACCGGTAGGCGCTGCCAATGGCGATGTGCGAGGCGGCGTTTTCGTCATAGAGGGTATTAAAGAAAAACAGTCCTGACCGGCTGATGGGGCTGGAATGCGGCACCAGCGCCACTTCACCGAGGCGGTGGCTGCCCTCGTCGGTGGCGACCATCTGGGTCAGGGCGTCCTGGCCCTGCGTGGCGGTGGCCTCAACCACGCGGCCTCCCTCAAAGCGAATGCGAATGCCGTCGACCAGCACACCGTTGTAAGACAGCGGTTTGGTGCTGACCACCACGCCGTCCACACGGTCCCGGTGCGGCGCCGTCCAGACTTCTTCGGTGGGAATGTTGGCAGTAAACGTGATACCGCCGGGCGTGTCTGCGGAGCCGCCGCCCCAGATATGTCTGTCGGCCAGGCCCACTGTCAGATCGGTCTGGCCGCCCGTGGCCGTGCTGGAAAAGTGCAGCGCGTGGTACTGCCTGGCCGTCAGGGTGTCGCGGCGGCGCTTCAGATCGGCCAGATGGGTGTGCCACAGCGCCACCGGATCAGGCTGATCGGCGCGGGTGGCGGCAAAAATAGCGTCCCACTGTTTGGACACAGCTTCGTCGGCGCTGGAATCGGGGAACATCACCTGCGCCCAACCCGCAATGGGGGCACTGATCAGGTTCCAGTTCAGGCGGTTGGTCATGACCTGTGCCGTGTAGGGCTTGCGGTAGGCGGCCAGTGCCCGTGCATGGGCCGTCACGCGGGCCGCGTCCACAGTTGCCAGCAGCCCCGGATTGGCCGCCCGAATCGCAATGACCGCGCCCCCTGCCTCGGCCACCTCGGTTTCAGCGTTCACGCGCCATTTGCTGATGGTGTCAAACGTGCCTTCGGGAGCCAGCTCGAAGCGGGCCAGTACCACATCGTCATCGTCCCAGCGCACATCGACAAAGCTCGCGCCCGCTGCGTAGGCCTCGCGCACCAGCAGGCGGGCCAACGGTGCCGTATCGACCGGAGCCTGCACCAGCACGCGCTGACCGGGGCGAATACCCAGCCCGACTTGTACTGCCAGCCGGGCATAGTTCTGCAACTTCTGTTCAAAAGTCAGCGGCTTACTGGGGTTGGTCATGCTCTGCAAGATACCGTGCTGTGCGCGTTCCAGTGAGGCGGGTGGGCAGCAATACCTCTGGCGCGAATACCCCCGCTAGAGGGCTCACTTGACCGCACCGCCGATAGCGTCTATATTCCTGTGGCTGGCAGCGAGGCGTAGCGCAGCCTGGTAGCGCACTACCTTGGGGTGGTAGGGGTCGCAAGTTCAAATCTTGTCGCCTCGACCAGCAGAAGCCCGCTCTGATTCAGTTCAGGGCGGGCTTGTTTTGTCGTATTGATTATCAGTGTGCTGTCCCTGCTTTCTTGGCCTGGTCCCAAACAGTTCCTTGATGCCGGGAAGGCCAGGGTTGAGGTAGGCGCTACGCTTTCATCATGCGCCGTTTCCTGTTGCCCCTATGTGTGGCCCTCCTTGCTTCGGCGGTGGCCCAGAGCAGCATTCCCGCTGTGCCGCCCACGCCTGTCGGGCAGGTATTCACACTGCCAGACGCATTTACGCTGCCTGGCCTCCCCATCACCCTCACGGCACCAGTGGGCACGGTGCGCGATTACCGCGGCAACGAGGTCTCGCGGGTCACGTTTACGGGCGGCGACTTTGTGCTGACGGGCGTACCTGAAGCGGAGGCGAAAGATGCACAGGCGCAGTTCCAGACGGCCCTGAAATCCCGTTCAGGCGAAACCGTGCAGCCGTTCAAGCAGTTTGTCAAGGTACTGCCTGCTGCGGGGACGCCCGGCAAGCTGCTCTACACGTCCATCCTGACCGATGAGGGCGAAGAACCGTTGACGCTGCGTTCGGTGCGAGGTCTGGCCGCCAATGGCGCAGGCACCCTGATTTTCCAGCCCGATGAGTCGCCCGAAAATGCCGACCCTCTGGCGGGCATTCTGGGCAATCTGAATACGCTGCTGGCCGCCCTGCACGCCGATCTGCTCGCCAACTTTGATCCGGCAGCGTTTGGGATTCTGGGGCGGCCCCTGACTCCCGGCGCAGTGTTTACCCGCACCAAAACGCTGAAGCCCAGCAATCCTCTGGCCGGATTGGGCACGGGCAACCGCGAAACGCAGGCCATCAGCGTGGAGCAGCAACTCCGCTTCGAGGGCGTGCAGGGCGGCCTGCTGGTCTTCAGCCGCGCCGCCCGGATCGTGCAGGGCCAGCAGATCGTGACTGGGCAGAGTGCCAACCTGACCACCACCCTCAGCAGCTATACCCTCACCGGAGAACTGCGCGTGCGGCCCGATGGATTGCCCGTCAGTGCCACCCGAACGGAAAGTTACGCCGCTGAAGTGAAGGGCAAGCTGACCGCCCCAGAAGGGCAGGACGCCGGGGAAGCCAACTTCTCGTTGCAACTGGGCGGAACGAGTGTGCTGACCTTGACTGCTGTTCGGTGAGGAGTGTGGGGTGGGCCATCTGTGAGCGAACCCGCCTGAGCATCTTAGAAAAAGCATCCTTAGACCTTCTGCCCAAACCAACGATGAACACTCCCCGTCTGACTTGCGCGGACAGCCCCCGGTGCGCGGGTGTAGCTTGAAAGGTGTGACTGTGCCGCCTTCCCGCCTCTCTGTTCCTAAAGCCAAAGCTGCGGCGCGGCTGCCTGCCGGGGCAAAAGCCCGCGCTCCGCAGGTGTTGGCGGCCATGCAGAGCCTTTACCCCGACGCCCGCACCGAACTCCAATTTTCCAGCCCTTTTGAACTGCTGGTGGCGACGGTGCTCAGCGCACAGGCCACCGATGTCAGCGTGAATGCCGCCACACCCGCCCTGTTTGCCCGCTACCCCGACGCACAGGCCATGAGTCTGGCCGAGCCTGCCGACCTCGAACCCCTGATTCGCACGATTGGGCTGTACCGGGGCAAGGCGCGGAACCTGGCCGCACTGGCCCGCCTGCTGATAGAGCGGCACGGCGGCGAGGTGCCCAACGATTTTGAGGCCGTGGTGGCGCTGCCGGGTGCGGGGCGCAAAACGGCCAATGTGGTGCTCAGCAATGCCTACGGCTATCCCGCCATTGCCGTAGACACCCATGTGGGACGGCTGGCACGTCGGCTGGGCCTGAGTGTCCAGACCAACCCCGACAAGGTAGAGGCCGATCTGGGGCGGTTGTTTCCGCGTGACCGCTGGGTGTTCCTGCACCACGCGCTGATCCTGCACGGGCGGCGCGTATGCACAGCCCGCAAACCCGATTGCCCCGCCTGCCCCATGCGCGACTTTTGCCCCAAAGTAGGCGTCGTTCAGGCCGGATCAACTCTATGAATGTCCGTTTTTCCAATCAGGTGTGGCTGTTTCTGGCCGCCAGCTTCAGCTTCGGGCTGTCTCAGGCATTCGCAGCGCTGTTCCTCAATTTTTATCTGCGGGAATTGGGACTGGGGGCGCAGTGGCAGGGTGTTCTGAATGCGTTGCCTGCCCTCACGCTGGCCCTGTTGGCGCTTCCGGCGGCGGGGCTGGCGCGGCGCATCGGCAACGTGCGGGCCATTGGGCTGGGCAGCGTGCTGGGGCTGGCGGGCGCGGTCATCTTGGCCTCAGCCTCAGGCCCGCTGATGGCCGTGATCGGCGCAGTGGTGCAGGGCGCGGGCACGGCGGCGCTGGTGGTGGCCGGATCGCCCTTTATGGCCACGCATTCCACTCCCCAGAGCCGCGTCACCCTCTTCAGTGTGCAGAGCGCCTTGATGACCGGAGCAGGCTTTCTGGGCAACCTGCTGGGCGGGCGCGTGCCGGAAGTGTACGCGGCCAGCACCGGAGTCGAGCCTGACGGCTTGGGCGCACTGCGGGCGGCGTTGCTGGTGGCAGCGGGCTTTCAGGCGTTGGGTCTGATTCCGGTGCTGAGTCTGCGTCCGGG